>JAADHD010000401.1:1470-10856 GCA_013152075.1 Verrucomicrobiota bacterium
CGGCCCGCAACTAGACGGCATTGGCGCGCGCGGAGTCGCGCTCCTCTGCGAAGACATCCTCGACCCCAACCGCAACGTCGACTCCCATTTTCACCTCAATCATTTCACCATGAAGGACGGTTCCAGCATCGGCGGTTTTGTCCGAAGCGAAAGCGCACAGGTCATCCGCCTGGTCGATGCCGCCGGGCAGGAACACCGGGTGACAAAAAGCAAAATCGATAGAAAGCAGGTCAGCCCGATGTCCCTGATGCCGCCCGCTTTTGGCCAAACTCTGAGTGAAAAAGGCTTCCGGGACTTGGTGGGGTATCTGCTGAAGCAGTGAATAGTATTGATAGGGCGACGCGTCCCGCGGAATCGCAGCTCCAACTTAAATCGAGCGGCTCCGCGGGACGCGGCGCCCTACCTAACCAGTCTGTTTTTATCCCTTTACGACAAATTCTACGACTCAATAGCCGTCCGCCATTCGAATACTTCCATCTGGGCTGACAAGCACACTACCGAAGGGGCTTCCAATAAAGAGGTCTCCATTTTCACGTAAGTCGGATGATCTGGGAACTCCAGGTAAAGCTCTCCATTTTACCGCGGCCCATTTTCCATCAGCTTTTTTTATGACCTTATACAGCATCCCCCGGTTAAATGACAAATGCGCAATCCCCGCAACCACCACGATTCCTGAAGTGGTGTGATATATCCCCTGAATGTTGTCGTCTAATATTTTGGTGAAGGCTCCATTGCCATCTATAAACATCAATTCGCCGCCCCACTCTCCACGGGAAGCTCCTACAAGATATCCATCCTCCACCTTGATTCCCGTTTCAGGAATCTGCTTCCTTTTCCGGATCATCTTACCCTCAGAGCCATAATAATGGGTTTCGATTTCGTATACAAGCTTCTTCAACTCTTTCTCATTTAGGGATCCTTTCGCGCTCTGACGCTTATTCTCTACTGCCGAGGGTTTTCCCAATTCCCGGCCAGCATATACATAATCAAAAAAATCCATAGAGGGATTACTCGAAGAGTTTTTCGGTTTGTAAACTGCATTGCTCCTGATGACCTCAACCACACCTTTCGCCACATCCCTGACAGGTGGATACCAATGGCTTAGAGAGACTTTTGTTAAAGCCCTAACGGAATCCTTCGCGCCAATGCGGCCCAGAGATTCCGCCGCCACATAGACCAATCTCCAATCGTTTTTATTCTCTAAAACCTCTATCAACGAGGGGCTAGCCTGATCGTATTCTATGTAACCCAAGGCAGCTACAGCTCCAATTTTTACATCCCAATCTTTATAATTCAAATATTGCACAAGAGCAGAGCCTACTGATTTTCCATGCTCGCCGAAACTGGCAATGGCCCTAAAACTCAAAATTTCGGGATCTTCGTGCAATTGTTTAACATGAATACCAAGCGCTTCAGGAGCCTCCATTCTCATAATGGCTGTTTCCACTGCTGATTCGAACGACCCGGGATCTTCCCTTGCCAGCTCTTGAAGAAGCGGCACTGCCGCGTGCGACTTCTTAGCAAATGAACCCAAGGCAAGAATAGCAAAACGCCTATTGTCTTTGGGGAGACTTTTATCTGAGATGATTTCAATAAGAGGTTCTACTGCGCTAGCCGCCTCATCCTCTAAAA
Source organism: Verrucomicrobiota bacterium (assembly GCA_013152075.1). Classification (GTDB taxonomy): domain Bacteria; phylum Verrucomicrobiota; class Verrucomicrobiia; order Verrucomicrobiales; family DEV007; genus JAADHD01. The sequence continues at coordinate 3,103 of JAADHD010000401.1, forward strand.
CATCCAATAGGCATTGGGCATTTCTCAAAACAATTTCGTCTGTAGGCTCTTCCCGAAAAAGATCAATTATATAGGGAACCCCTTTTGCACCAAGTATCATGAATGCGTATTCATAATTCACCGATCCCACTTCATCTTTCTTGAGCATCCCCATCAAAAACCCGATAGATCGTGGTGTGCCTATTCTTGCTAGAGCGTTCGAAAGCGGTCGCCTTGACTCGTCTGTCTTGGAAATCATCAGCGCGTCCAGATGTTCTTCTTTCAGACCCTCTATGTTAGCCAAAATCCTCATTGTCAGTGCTCGGACATGCTTATTTTTGTGCTGAAGAAGCGGCAATAAATACGGTATTGCAGGCGACCCTAATTTGAGAATCGCAACCATCAACGCTTCTTCTTTTTCTATTTGTTTCGCGGTGCTTGCATCTACTGAAAACGGATTGGCTCTACCCTTCATCTCAACAGCCGTCACCTCAATCTGATGCGCAATTTCATCCAATTCAATGGCTGCAAGATTCGCCATACCCAGCACACCGACCAGCAATGTCAGCAGTGTTTTCGCTATTTCATTCTGCCGCAAATAACTCATGAGTCATTTATACTTGATAGCCGGCTTAGGACTCAAGCTTCAAAAGAGCACTTGCAGTCTTTTGTTTTACAACCAGAACCCCATTCTTATGATTGACTTGGGGAAAAGAAATTGTTACGCCTTGACCCATGAAAAATAGAATCAGGGTGAAGTGTATTTTTGCAGCGGTGTGGATGATAAGTTTGACAATGTTTGCCCTCGCTGACGACCCCAAAGATCTCAACTGCGACTTTGAGAGCGGCTTGAATAAATGGCGTGGCGACGGACGATTGAAAGATGACGAAAAAGGCAACAAGGTCTGCCAGCTGAAAAAGAAGGGCAAGCGCCGCGCTGAGATCACTCACAAAATCGAACTGCCGGGCAATCTGGCATTTGATATCCACTACCGGGTTCGTGCCATGCCCGGAAGCAAGAAAGTGAGAGTCAGACACTCGGTGCGAAACCCCAAAGGAGCAGGTTTTGTTACCAAGGACCTCAATGCCGACGGCCAGTGGGTTGATATGAAATTCAGTGCCAAAGCAGCGGAAGGCGACAGGAAAAGCGACCGTATCATTGGCATCGCTTTTTACGAAGGCGAAGGCGTCATCCAAATTGACGATATAAAGGTAGTCCCTAAGTAGGCCTTGCAACCTACTAAAATTACAAGTCCGGCGCCTCCCAATTAGGAATGCCTCCATTCGCGGTCTGCTTCTTAAACAGCTCGTGGAAGGGGCGAGTGGGGGACATCGGCGCATCCTCGTTGACCATTAATGGCCGTGTTTCTTTCCACCAGGCATCGTAGGCTTTGCGCATTTTTTCCACAACTTCCGCATGCTCTTCGATCACATTGGTCTTTTGGCCGGGATCTTTAACCATGTCGTAGAGAAATTTGTTGTCGACAAAACGAAAGCGTTGGTTGCGCACGGCAAAACCTTTCCACTGGAAGTCGTCGGGATTGGCACCCGTTTTCCAGCGGCCTTTGTGGGTGAACAAATAACGATCTGCCCAACCAGCCTTTTCGCCTCCATCCGCAACAAGCGGCAAGAGACTGCGACCCTCCACCTGGTTTGGAGGCAACTTGGCTCCCGCCAGATCCGCCAGAGTTGGCAACATATCAATGTGAGCGCCAATGGTATCAATACTCCGGCCAGGCTTGATTTTTCCATCCCAACGAAAGAAAGCCGGCACCCGGGTGCCGCCTTCATCCGCACTGCCTTTTTGACCTTTCATACCGGCGTTGTAGGCCTCCAATACGGTGCCCTCAGCCGTTTGCCCAACCTTACCTCGTCCGGAACCTCCGCCAGTCATACCGTTGTCCGAGAGGAAAATGATGACGGTGTTATCGAAGAGTTTCCACTCATCGAGATGTTTCATCAGCCGCCCGACGTTTTCGTCGATGTTCTCGATCATACCGTAAAAGCCTGCGGTTTTTTCTGAAAATCCCAGCTTGCGAAAACGCTCCGCATTCTTCTCGGGAGCAATGAAGGGGCCGTGCGGAGCGTTAGTGGTGATGTAAGCAAAAAACGGCTCTTTGTTATCTTTGACTTTTTTGATCCATCCCATCGCCGCATCAAAAAATAAATCGGTGCAATAACCGTTGGTTTTCACAAAAGAACCGTTGTGACGCAGCACCGGATCAAAATATTTATTGCCGGGCGCATCCGCACAACTGCAATCGTAAGCCTGTCCAATTCCCCCGCCACCATGAATGAAAGCCTCGTCAAATCCACGCGTATGCGGTTGGTATTCTTCTTCGTCACCTAAATGCCATTTGCCAAAAATCCCCGAAGTGTAACCTACCGTTTTGAGAACTTGCGGCAGAGTCACCGTACTCAGCGCCATGCGCTCGCGTTCGAGAATGGTGTGGGTAACGCCATTTTTCATCGGATGACGACCCGACATCAACGCCGAGCGAGTAGGCGCACAAGTGGGGGCCACATGAAAGCGATCAAAGCGCAGGCTCTTGTCGAACAGCGCGTTGAGATTCGGTGTCTCGATCCAAGGGTGACCGTGACGCCCCACCGGAGCGTAGCCCTGGTCATCGGTGATCACTAGAATGATATTCGGCTTGGAATTTTCCAGCTCGGAGAGAGGGGCGGCAAGCACGCCGAAGGGACTCAGCGCAGCCACCAACAGAAGCATTGCCGTTAAAGGACCACCGCGTTTTGAGAAGAGTTTCAACGTCATAAAAACAAGATGTTCGTTTATCCTATCTTGTCACCTACGCATTCGCGTTATTCGGAAGTGAAGACGTTGTTGAATCTGCCGACCGACCTTTCTTTATTAAACAGGTATGCTCTTTATCCATGCGGTCATCGACCAAAGACAAAATACGGACACAATCATCTCTCGCCTCACGCAATAATCTCCTCAATCGGCTCGCCGAAATCCATGTCTATACGCTTTTGTCCCGGCACTTCAAGTTTGCGCGCGTCCAGTCCCAATTGCTTCATGATCGTCGCGTGCACGTCCGTCACATAATGCGGGTGCTCGGTAGCGTGGAAACCCAATTCATCCGTCGCTCCGTGCACCACACCGCCCTTGATTCCCCCGCCCGCCATCCACACGCTGAATCCAAAGGGATGATGGTCGCGGCCATCTGATCCCTGCGACCCAGGAGAACGGCCGAACTCAGTAGCGAAGACGACGATCGTTTCATCGAGCAGGCCCCGTTGTTTCAAATCCTTGATCAACCCCGCCACCGGACGGTCCACTTGCATCGCGTTGATGGCATGTTTCTCCTTCATCTTCGAATGCTGATCCCAAGACCCCGCCGCGCCTGTGCCGTGCATGATCTGAATGAAACGGGTGCCTTTTTCTACAAATCGCCGCGCCGCCAGCAATTGCTCACCGAAGGGTTTGGTTTCCTTTTGGTCGAGACCGTAAAGCTTTTTGGTTTCCTCACTTTCACCGTCAAAATTGATCACCTCCGGCACCGCCGTCTGCATGCGATAAGCAAGCTCGTATGATTTGATCCGCGCCTCCAGCACCGGGTCGTGGGGGAATTTTTTGGTATTCAGTCGATTGAGCGTATTGACCAGCCCAAAGCCGAGACGCTGCTCTTTATCCGTAATCTTTTCTTCCGGCTTAGCAAAAGCGAGCGGATTTTTAGGATCCACTTTCAAAGTCACCGCATCGTGTGCCGGCCCGAGGTAATGTCCGTCACGCACATCAAAATGACGTGAGCCCATTGTGATGAACTGAGGCAAACTGTCATTGAGCGATCCCAATCCGTAATGAACCCACGCTCCAATGGTTGGTACCCGTGGATCAAGCATATGACGGCCTGAAAAAAACTGCACCTGGGCTCCATGGTTGTTATCAGTTGTCCACATCGATCGAATGATGGAAATATCGTCGGCACAGGAACCGATATGTGGAAACCAGTCACTGATCCGCGCCCCACTCTGACCGTATCTTTTCGACCCAACCTGCAGTGGATAAATTTTAGTCCGCTGTTTGCCATTGGCGTCATTGACCACCACCACCCGCAAGTCTTTGAAATGCTCAGGGTCCAAAACATGAGCGTAGGGCGTTTCTTCGATCGACTTGCCCTGATATTTGGTCAGCTCCGGCTTCGGGTCAAAGCTCTCCATGTGACTGAGGCCACCACGCATGAAGAGGAAGATCACGCTCTTTGCTTTCGGTGATTGGTAGGGCAAGCCGGAGGGATTGGTGGGCTCTTCAGCCTTCAGCAGGCTCTGCAAAGCGATGTTGCCAAAACCGAATCCTCCGTATTTAAGGATTTGGCGGCGACTCAAGGCAGCTTTAATATCGGAATTCATAATTTGTGGGGGATTTGCAAGGAGCGATCCCGCAGGCGCGGGCCTGATCTTCATCAGCGGGCACTTGGAAAGTGCCCCTCCTTGTTTTTGGAATGTTTCTCAGCGTATATTAATAAAGTCGTTATGATTAAACAAAGCGTGAACGAGCCGGATACGGCTTTCCGCTTGAGTGGAGTCCGGTTGAAGCTCGGCAATAAAATCGGTGCAAGCCGCCAACTCTTCGGCGCTTGCTTTACGGTTCAGAATATACTCAAAAACCTGCTCGCTGAATTTTCCCTCCTCTTTCTGCTGATAAAAAAGCGCATACACCCGTTTGCTCATACGAATGGATAACGCGCTGTTGGAAAGCGCCAGGGCCTGTTGCGGAACGATGCTTTGACTGCGGCGATAACAAGAGAAAATATCAGCATCATCAAAGCGGGACAGTAACGGGCCTTTATTATCACGATCATGCAGGAAATAAATACTGCGACGGCGAGCATTTTGCGATGGCTTGATCGAAGGGCCTCCCATTTTTTCATCGAGCTCTCCGGCCAGGTGCACCATGGAGTCACGGATCACTTCCGATTCCATCCGGCGCGGGTTCATGCGCCAGTAGAAAGTATTATTGGGATCTTTTTCCAGCGTTGCCGGGTCGGCATGTAAATTAGAAGAACTCCGCCGCCAGGCTTTTGAAGTGACGATCAACTCGTGCAGATGTTTCATGCTCCAGCCGGACTCCATCAGCTCGACCGCCAGATAATCCAACAGCTCAATATGCTCAGGAAGCGGCGCACGTAGGCCAAAATCAAAGACCGTTTCTACCAAGGGTTCGCCAAAATGCCTCATCCAGATATGATTGGCTGCCACCCGCGCGGTCAGCGGGTTATCACGAGAAGTTATCCACTGGGCAAGCGCCAGACGACGCCCAGTGCTGGTCTTTGAGTATGTCGCTGCATATTGTGGCTCCTTGTGTTCCGGCGTTTCGAGCGCCTTGAAACTACCACGCAGTGAGCTGTATTTGGCATCGTTTTTCTTGAGTGCAGCGCGCGCGCCCTTGAGAGTTTTTTCAGCAGCTTTTAATTTGCCCCCCTCGGCAGTAAGCACGCCGACTTCGGCCTGAGCCACGGCAAATTCACGTTCCAGTTTTGCCGCTGTGAGAGATGCCGAGTCCCCCTTGGCTTTGCCTGCTTGGTCTTTACCAAGCAAGGTCGCATTATCAGCCGTGATTTTTGCCTCAAGTGTGCGCACTGCTAGCTGCGCTTCTTTCACCTGGGCCTGCGTCAGCTTCAAAAGTTCGACTGGGTCAGTCACTTCGATTTTTTTAGCAGGAGTGCCGGATTTCATCAGCTCCACCTCCTGGTCGAGAGCCTTGATCTCGATCGAGTCAAATTCTGCCGTCGCATCAAAGGCAAACAACTCAACCCGGCCATTCGCATTGCGCCTGGGCAGATTGTAAGCCAGTAGATATTTTCCGTTGAGCGATACGTTGATCAGATTCCCTCGCACCTGAACACGCAGTTTGTAATCTTCATCTACCTTGACCGGGTAGGCAATTCTTGCATTTGGATAAGTTGTTTTGCTGTTTTGAGTATGGGAAATCTGCACCTTGGGGCCTTTTTCATGAGCACTGGCATAGACGGTATGGGAATTTTTTCCACCATCGGTCACGTCAAAGCGAATGCCTACCGATTTATAAGTCGTGCCTCCTGTCGTTCTGAAATCTAGGGTCAGATCAAAATCTGAAGGATGAGCTTGCTGAGATCTTACAAACTGTTGGCCCCTGGACGGCACGGTCTGAATCAAAATGCCGCCGTTGTAACTCCAGCCGTTGCCGACCACATCCCATAGCTTGGGACGGGCACTGTCAAAATCATCTTTGATAGAACTGCCTGTTTGCAAGTTGTCGGTTAGCACAGGTTTCGTTGCTGTTTTCGAGTCTGTTGCCTGCTTGGCCTTTACCAGTGCTTTCTCAGCGAGACCGAGTTTTGCCTGCGCCGCTGCCACTTGATCCTGCTGCACATAATCACGCGTACCCGGTGCCCAGGCGTAGGCAGGAAGTTTAATCGGCTGGGCTTTTTTGGCAAAGCTGGCAAATATCGCCGGCACACCCGATTGGATTTTTATTTCCTCATCCGGTGTTTTTGGATTGCCCCGAATATGAAGCTGCGTCTTTGCCTCGATATGATCATCGAAAGCCCTAGGCAATCCATCTTTCTCAAAATCAGTCTCACCGGCTATGGGGTCGAGACGGATTTGATGCGGCTCAAAAATGGCGCGCATACTGTAATAATCCGTCTGCTCGATAGGATCGTATTTGTGGTCGTGACATTTCACGCAATTCATCGTCAACCCAAGAAAAGCCTTACTGGTATGTTCGATGGTGTCATCGAGCCAGGTGGTGCGATTGAAAAGATAATAGTTCCGCGCCAGAAATCCAGTGCCAGCCAGGACTTCAGGGTTTTCCGGATCAAGCTCATCACCCGCGAGCATTTCCATGACCATGCGATCATATCCCTTGTCCTTGTTCATCGAATCCACAATCCAGTCCCGCCAACGCCAGAGATGTTTCTGACTGTTGCGAAGTTGTTTGCCCAGGCCGTACCAATCCGAATAACGCCACACATCCATCCAGTGCCTGCCCCAGCGTTCACCGTATTTCGAACTAGCCAACAGCTCCTGAACGATCGATTCAAAAGGGGCGGTGGAGGCGGCTTGCTCTCTAGTTGGCGGAAGTCCGATTAGATCCAGATACAAACGCCGAATGAGCAAAGAACGCTCGGCTTCACCCTGTGTTTTCAAAGCAAGTTCCGACTGCTTGACCCCCAACAGAGCATCGATGGGATTTGGCTCTTTATGATCCGCAGGTAGAGCCGGACGCTCGATGCGTTGGAAAGCCCAGTGCGAAGCGGGGTCATCCGCAGGTTTTTCGTTCTCGGGAATCGGCATGCCATCAGCAATCCATTCCCGAATCGCTTCTATTTCCTCCGCATGAAGCGCCGGCCCCTCCTGTGGCATTCTTTCTTCCGGGTCTGATGCCGTCAACCGTTTGAGCAGTTCGCCGCTTTTAATGATACCCGCGTCGACAATCTGCTGCGCCGTGTCGATGCGCAGGTTTTTTTTCTGTTTGAGTGCTCCGTGGCACGCATAACAACGCTCTTTGAGCACCGGCTTGACTTTATCAAGATAATCCTTAGCCCCAGCAGCGCGGGATTGCGACAAGGGAAAACCGACGGTGCATAACAACGTAAGCAGTAAATATTTGCAGCTGTATTTCATGGGGGGAAATTATTTATTGATTCAGAGCTTACTCAGAACCGGATGATTAAATCGAATATGCCGTGAGAGCGCTTTACGCGCACCGCGCCAGTCTTTATTTAACAAAGCAGAGAGCACGGCTTGATGATCGCGCACCGTCTCAATGG
>JAADHD010000068.1 GCA_013152075.1 Verrucomicrobiota bacterium
CCTCATTCTGGAACCCAACATCAGCACTGACAGCGAAACCTTCCATACGCTGCAGACGTTTCTTGAAAACTTCCCTCTGGGCGCTCGGGCTGGGAATGATTGCGATATTATTTTACGTCACCGTGAGATTTGAATTTGCTTTTGCTCTGGGTGCGTTGGTGGCCTTGGTTCACGATTTGATCATTGTCCTTGGCTTGGTGACCATATCAGGATTGGAGGTTTCATTGATCACCGTAGGCGCGTTTTTGACCATTGCCGGGTATTCGATCAATGACTCGATCGTGGTATTTGACCGGGTGCGTGAGGGGCTTAAAACCAAGCGAGGTGACGTGAAAGATATCATGAATTATTCGCTGAACGCCACGCTGGCGCGAACTTTGCTGACTAGTTTGACTACGATGTTGACGCTGGTGACTTTGTATATTTTCGGAGGGCCGGCCCTAAATAATTTCGCTTTCACCCTGATTGCGGGGGTATTGGTCGGAACCTATTCTTCGATCTTTGTTGCCTCTCCGATTGTGTTGTGGTGGGCGCGGAAGACAAAAACGAATCTACGCCGCGAGGTGTTGGATTCCGAGCAGGATAAGATTGGCCCTGAATCGCAGGTTATAGAAGCGTAAGGTGTGAGGGGAATTAGAGAATTTGAACGGAAAAAGAAAAACGGAGCTGGTAATTGACTTTATTTAGGTTCGTGGCTAAAATTGCCGCCCGATTGAACTGGAATCCAGGAATCGGAAAAATTTGTGTGTTTAGTTAATCATTAGATAAATCATGGCTGAAGTAAGTGTAAAAAAAGGAGAACCGATCGATCGTGCTCTCAAGCGTTTGAAGAATAAACTCGAGAATGAGGGCATCCTTGAGGAAATCCGCCGTTTGCGTTCGTTTGAAACTCCAACACAGAAGACCAAGCGCAAAGCTAGAGCAAACGCCAAGCGGGCTCGCAACCGGGTGCGTTTCACCTTGGATCAACACAGCAAAAGGGACGAAGCCTGATTTCGTTTTTCATCTGCATAAGATGAAAATTTCCTGAAACGCCGCCTTTTGTCAGGTGGCGTTTTTTATTTAGAGTTACATGGCTTGTGCGATTATTACGGGTTAATTTTCCTAATATTGACACTGGAGCATTTGGCTTCGTAGATGTTACAATAGCTTTTAGTTTATGAGTGTGGCGGCGAGTTTGGAAAACATCAGAATCCGTTTCGGGGAAGCGGAAACGGCTTGCCTCGCCGACGAGACGGGTCTGCAGTTGAATCTGGCTTCGCCGCATTTGTCCGGACCGGTGAGTGAGGTGTTATTCGAATGCGAAGATGCACAGCGGGTGAGTCGAGAAAGCCTTCACCTGCTTAGAAGCGAAAAATGCACGGTGGGAATGGCGGTTTTAGAGTGTGGTTCGCAAGGAATTGAAGCCGCGGCCAAGGCTCTCTACGACAAGGTGCTTGAGGAGACCAAGGGGTTGAATTTGTATCGCCTGTGGAATTTTGTTCCCCGGATCAATGACGAGTCCCAGGGTCAGGAAAATTACCGCTCATTCAATGCGGGGCGCTGGAGCTCCTTTGCTGAAGCTCACGGTGAAGCAGAAATGAACCGCCTTTTGCCAGCCGCCACGGCAGTTGGCTTGCAGGAGGATCAGGATCGATTGGCAGTGGTGTTTCTTGCTGGTAACCAAGCTGTGCAGTATTGCGAGAATCCCCGCCAGACCCCGGCTTATCAGTATCCGGTCGAATTTGGTCCTTGCTCACCGAGCTTTGCCCGTGGTGCGGTGATCGATGTAGGGAGCGGAAGAGTGGGATACCTTTCCGGGACGTCTAGCATTTGTGGTTGCGAAACGGTGGGTGAGGGGGATTTGGAAAGGCAGTTTTCCGAGACGATTGAGAATATAGGCGAGGCATTAAAGCAAATGGGCTTTGATGGTTGGCCAGGCAATACGGCGAATACGGCGACGTACTCTTCAAAATTTCGGATTTATATCCGCGACGCGGCTGATTTTCCCGAAATCCGGAAACGCTTTAGCGAAGTGGTGGGCGACGAGATTGTCGGGCAGACGGTTTTTATTCAGGCGGATATTTGTCGAAAACCATTAAAGCTGGAAATCGAAGGGGTGTTTCGGGGCTGAGTATAGACATTGAGTAGGTTAGGGGTTGTTATCGTCTATGCATTTATTGATTGCCGGTTGACTTTAGCGGAGTGAGGGCAATTATAAGCCACTCTAAAAGCGGCAGGATAGCTCAGTGGTAGAGCAGGAGAATCATAATCTCTTGGTCGGGGGTTCGAATCCCTCTCCTGCTACCAGTTTTTACGAAATTCGGAAGTCTTAATCCAGAGCGAGAAGCTCGGCTTTTACTGGTTTTTTCACTATTTTTGCCCGTGAAATCGCTGTGATCCGTGGATTGCTCCCGAAAATCTTAAAAATAAGGGGAAATCGCCTTGCGCTATCAGGCTTACTAGCTATATTCCGGCCCGCCTTTGCAGAAGGGATCAGATTCTGGGATTTTTTGCAGTGGCGAGACCGATTCGGTTTGAAGGCTTGAAGGCCCTGTTTTCAGGGTTTGACTCAGTTCCCCAGTGGGAAATGGAGGCGGCAGGTTGGAGGGGCGATGAAGAAACGAAATTATAAATTTTATTAACGACGTATTATGCCGACTATCAATCAACTGGTTCGTTTTGGACGCAAAGACAAAGTGGAGAAATCGAAATCTCCGGCTCTGGCTAATTGCCCGCAACGCCGTGGAGTTTGTTTGCAGGTATATACTCGCACACCAAAAAAACCGAACTCGGCTTTACGTAAAGTGGCCAAGGTTCGTTTGACCAATGGTCAGGAAGTCATCGCTTACGTAGGTGGTGAAGGTCACAATTTGCAGGAGCATTCAATTGTGCTGGTGCGTGGTGGCCGGGTGAAGGATTTGCCAGGTGTGCGTTACCACATCGTTCGCGGAGCTCTGGACACACTCGGTGTCGATGGGCGAAAACAATCTCGCTCCAAATACGGAGCCAAAAGGCCGAAAGCCGGCTAGCGAGGATCTTACGGATCTTCTCGCGATACGAAAATTTAGCTCGACTAATATTATCCTATGTCACGAAGAAAAAAAATTCACACAAAGCCGGAACGGCATGATCCTCGCTACGAGAGCAGTCTCGTTGCCAAGATGATTTCCAAAGTGATGGTGTCTGGCAAGAAGTCTCTTGCTGAAAGAATCGTTTACGCTGCGATCGACAAAGCGAACGAAGGTTCGGAAGCTGTTGATCCATTGGAGGTCGTCAATCGTGCGATTGAAAACGCCAAGCCTCGTGTCGAGGTGAAGAGCCGTCGAGTTGGGGGTGCGACTTATCAGGTGCCGATCGAGGTGGCCATTGACCGTCAGGAAGCGATGGCGATGCGCTGGATCGTAACTGCAGCTCGTAGTCGCAAGGGAGTGCCTATGCACACAGCCTTGGCGAACGAAATCAAAGACGCCAGTAGCAACCAGGGTGGAGTGATCCGCAAGAAAGATGAAACGCACAAGATGGCGCAGGCCAACCGTGCGTTCTCGCATTTTCGTTGGTAAGGAGGATTGGATTTTAAGAGGAAGAGGCTTGAGCTCGGTAAGAGTGGCTGTGATATCACGGCGACACTAAGCAGGCGATAGCAATCAGAACCCCATTTTTTACGATAGATAAACTGTATGCCGATTCAATTCGGCTGTGAACCGTGAGTGCTGTAGCCACAGAGATGCCCCGAACAACGGGGAGCTTGAATTCGCCCAACCGCGAATTCCCTCTGGAGCGTACCCGTAACATCGGGATCGCTGCGCACATCGACGCGGGTAAAACTACGCTGACCGAGCGGATTTTGTTTTACACTGGGATGATTCATCGAATCGGTGAGGTGCACGACGGCGCTGCAACGACTGACTGGATGGATCAGGAGCGCGAGCGTGGTATCACCATCACATCAGCGGCTGTGACCTGTGCCTGGAAGCAGATTCCGGAGGAGGGTATATACAAATCTTTTGCCGAGCAGAACCAGCGAGTGAATATCATCGATACACCGGGCCATGTGGATTTTACGGCCGAGGTGGAGCGTTCGTTGCGAGTTTTGGATGGGGTGATAGTGGTCTTTTGCGGAGTGGCTGGAGTGCAGCCGCAATCGGAGACGGTTTGGCGTCAGGCAGATACCTACGGAGTGCCACGCATCATTTTTGTGAACAAGATGGATCGAGTTGCGGCGGATTTTGACGCAGCGCTTGAGGATGTTCGCCAAAAATTGGGAGCGAATGCGCATCCCATTTTGATCCCGATTGGGTCTGAGGAAAATTTGCGCGGCCAGATTGACGTGATCAACAAAAAGGGCATCATCTATTCAGACGATGATCTTTTGGGCTCTACTTATGAGCTGGTTGATTTGGACAGTGATCAAATGGCGATTGCTGATGCGGCCTACGATACATTGCTGGAAGCCTTGGTGGAAGCGGATGAAGAAATCGGGCTGAAATTCCTCGATGAAGAGGAGATTGCTGTTACCGATATCAAGGCGGCTTTGCGACGGGCGACGATTGCCAATAAAATTATACCTGTAGCAGGTGGGTCAGCTTTTAAGAATAAAGGAGTGCAATGCCTGCTTGATGCGGTGATTGATTATTTGCCTAGCCCCGTGGAAATTCCTGCGCAGTCGGGACATAAGCCTGGCGATGAATCTTCGATGGTGCAGGCGCCGGCGGACGACAATGGCAAATTTTGCGCACTGGCCTTCAAATTGTGGAGCGATAAGTTTGTCGGCAAGTTGGTATTTATCAGAGTTTACTCCGGCACGGTATCCAAGGGGGATTCGGTGTATAACCCGCGCACAGGAAAAACCAGTCGCGTGGGCCGTCTGATTCAGATCCAGTCGGATGAGCACAAGGATATTGGAACCTGTTATGCAGGAGATATCGCTGCCATTGTAGGAATCAAAACGGTGGGAACCGGTGATACTTTGGCGGACAAAAAATTTGATATCATGCTGGAGCCGCCCGCTTTTCCAGAGCCGGTGATTTCGATGTCGGTTGAGCCGCGGACTACGCTGGATCAGGATAAAATGGCGTTGGCGCTGAAAAGCTTATCCGAGGAGGATCCGACTTTCACAGTCCATTCGGATGAAGAGACCGGACAGACGATTATTTCAGGCATGGGTGAGCTGCATCTGGAAGTGCTGCAGGAGCGGATGAAGCGTGAGTTTGGGGTCGAAAGCGCATCGGGCAAACCTCAGATCGCTTATCGCGAAACCATCAAGGCTGTGGCAGATGGTGAAGGCAAGCTGATCAAGCAGTCTGGCGGCACCGGTCAATACGGGCACGTGATTCTAAAAGTTGGCCCGAACAAGCAGGGTGACGGATTGACGATCGAAAACAAAGTGACCGGAGGGTCCATTCCCAAAGAATTTATCAACGCCTGTTACGCGGGGATCAAAGAGTCCATGCTGAATGGCATTATCGCGGGTTTTCCAGTGGTCGATGTACACGTCGATTTGCTAGATGGATCCAGTCATGACGTCGACTCGAATGAGCAGGCTTTCAAGATGGCGGCGATTTTTGCAGTGAAGGATGCCTTCAAAAAAGCAAATGGGATCTTGCTTGAACCGATAATGGGAGTAGAGGTGACGACCCCGGACGAATATCAGGGTGATATTATCGGGGATTTGAATCGTCGTCGTGGAAAAATCCAACAGATCGATAGCAAGGGAAGCCTGAGCGTCGTAAAAGTGGAGGCCCCCCTGGCGGAGATGTTCGGCTATTCGACGGATATGCGCAGCCTCTCTAGTGGGCGAGCAGATTTTTCGATGAACCCTTCTCATTTTGAGGAAGTGCCGACGAAAATTGTAGCAGAAATTGTGGAATTGCGTGGCAGCGGCGGATAAGAACCGCTGAATTAAATTTAATTTTAGGAACAGACTTTAGACACACTGAAACCAAGTATTGAGATGCAAAACACCAGCATAAAAATACGCCTTCGGGCTTACGATCACAGCATCCTCGACAAATCGACTCTCGATATTGTTGAGACAGCCAAGCGCACTGGCGCCAAAGTGGCGGGTCCGATCCCGTTGCCGACACGAATTGAGAAATTCAGTGTGAATCGCTCTCCGCACGTGAATAAAAAATCTGCGGAACAATTTGAAATTAGAACGCATAAGCGGCTTTTGAATATCATTGAGCCGACTGCAAGAACGGTGGATGAGTTGAAGAAGCTCAATTTGCCAGCCGGGGTGGACATCACCATTAAGATTTAGTTGGAACTTTAATTGTTTTATTGACCCCAGGTCGAAATTGCACCCTGAACCATGAGTATTGGACTGATAGGTAAAAAGATTGGAATGACCCGCGTTTACACCGAGGAAGGTGTAGCTGTAGCGGTGACTGTGATCGATGTGAGTGATAACCAGTTTCTCCAGAAGAAAACACAGGAGAGAGATGGTTACTCAGCGATCCAGGTCGCTTTCGACGAACAGAAAGAGAGTCGTTTGACGAAATCGCAAAACGGTCATTTTAAAGCTAACGGAGGAGATACAAAGCGCAGGATACGAGAGTTTCGTGTAGCTGACGACGAGGCGCTGCCTGAAGTCGATCATCCCGGCATTGAGTTGTTTGAAAAAGACCAATGGGTGGATGTGATTGGAACCAGTAAAGGCAAAGGTTTCCAGGGCGTGGTCAAGCGTTACAATTTTGGTGGCCTTCCGGCTGCTCACGGATCGATGATGCATCGCCGTCCGGGTGGTATCGGAGCTGGCACATGGCCGGGTCGTGTTTGGAAAAACAAAAAAATGCCCGGTCGTCATGGTCAATACCGCAAGACGATTCAGAATTTGAAAATCATCGACAAACGCGCAGAAGACAATGTGTTGTTGATTAGCGGAGCGATCCCAGGATCCAAGGGAAGTTATGTCATTATCCGACCTGCTGTGAAACATGCAGTGCCGGATCAGAAACTGAAAGCAAGTGACGCACCGTCTAAAGACGAAAGCGCTTAGAAAGAATAAATTTTAAAGGACCATTATCATGGCTGGAAAAGTAATTACAGTAGCAGCGGCTAAAAAAGCGAATATCGATGTCATCGAGGATCGTCGTGGAACACAAGCGGTTCACGAAGTGGTCACTGCGATGCGGGCGAATCGTCGTTCGGGCACAGCGAATACCAAGACTCGTGGTGAAGTGAAGCATTCCAACAAAAAGCCCTGGCGCCAGAAGGGCACCGGCCGTGCTCGTGCGGGACGTACTGCTTCGCCAATTTGGCGTGGTGGTGGTGTGGCTTTCGGGCCTCGTCCAAGGAGCTATGCCAAGCAGACCAATAAATCGACCAAGCGTCTGGCTTTTCGCAAGGCTCTCAGTGAGCGCATTATGGCTGGCGATGTGGTGACGGTTGCATCTTTCAAGGTGGCGGACGGCAAGACCAAGAGCTTTGTGGCGGCGGTCAAGGAGGCAGTGGAAGGCAATAAAGTGCTGATCATTGCCAGGGAGTTTGACGAATCCACTTTTCTTGCAGGCCGTAATCACGTGTCAACTTTGTTGATGAGTGCGGCTGAGGTGAACACGGAGAACCTTTTGTATTTCGACAAGATCGTGGTGGTAAAGGGTGCGCTTGAGATCTTGGCAACACGCACTGGTGCTGCATCTGAAGAAAAAGCGGCAGCGGCTCCTGCGAAGGAAGAGGAAAAAGAAGCGGCGACCGAAGCGTAAATTGAAATTTTAGCAGGACGACACAATGAAAGATATTTTTCAAGTTATCAAAACGATCCAACTGAGCGAAAAAGCGACGTTGTTGGCGGAATTGAACAACGAATACGTGTTCAAGGTGGATCGCTCTGCCAACAAGCTCGAGATCAAGGAGGCGGTGCAGAAGCTTTTCAAGAAAACTGTCATTGATGTGCGCACAGCCAATTACAAAGGTAAGAAAAAACGGGAGCGTCGGGCCGACTACGGTCGTGCTGCCCATTGGAAAAAAGCGTTTGTCCGCCTCAAGGAGGGGGAAACGATCGACATCGTATAAAGAAGATTTTTTAAGATAAAGGGATAGTCATGCCGTTGAAAAAATTTAGACCAGTAACGCCTTCGAATCGTTATAAACTCCTGCCGGATTTTGCGGAGATTACGAAATCGAAGCCGGAAAAGAATCTGACCAGCCCGCTGAAAAAGTCGGGCGGACGGAACAATCGCGGACGAATTACTTGTCGCCACCGTGGTGGTGGGCACAAACGCAAATACCGTTTGGTCGATTTCAAACGTTCTCGCCGTGATGGAGCAGCTAAGGTGATCGCGATCGAATATGATCCGAATCGCACTGCGCGCATTGCTTTGATTGAATACGAGGATGGTCAAAGAAGTTACATTTTGGCTCCACGAAACCTTGAAGTGGGCAACTCGGTTCAAGCCGGAGAAGGCAGTCCACTCAAGCCGGGTAACGCCATGCCGCTTGCTGAGATTCCGATCAGTAGCCTGGTGCATAATGTTGAATTGACCCCTGGGCGCGGTGGACAGATGGTGCGTAGCGCCGGGCAGTCAGCGACTTTGGCCAGTAAGGAAGAAAAATACGCTATTTTGAGATTGCCGTCCGGTGAAATGAGGAAGGTTAATTTGAAGTGTTTCGCTACGGTCGGGGTGGTCGGTAATCACGAGCACATGAATGTGGTGAGCGCCAAAGCGGGTAGAACTCGCTGGCTGGGGATTCGCCCGACTGTTCGTGGTATGTGCATGAATCCGGTGGATCATCCCAATGGTGGTGGTGAGGGTAAATCAAAATCGGGTGGTGGACGTCAGCATTTGAAGAGTCCATGG
This sequence comes from Verrucomicrobiota bacterium, assembly GCA_013152075.1. GTDB lineage: Bacteria > Verrucomicrobiota > Verrucomicrobiia > Verrucomicrobiales > DEV007 > JAADHD01. The sequence goes on from JAADHD010000068.1 coordinate 8,781, forward strand.
GGGCACGTGAAAGGTCAGAAAACTCGTAAAAAATACAAGGCGAGTAATAAGTTTATTGTCGAAAGACGGAAGAAAAAGGGAGGGCGTCGCTAATTGAAACTCGGTTTCTCCAAAGCACGCTACATAACCAAACTATTTATAAATCGAAATTTACAGACTTCGAAAGCAATTAAAAAATCATGGGCAGATCACTGAAAAAAGGACCGTTCGTTGACCAGAAACTTCTGGGCAAAATTGATGCAATGAACGATAGCGGCGGTAAGCGTCCGATCAAAACCTGGTCAAGACGTTCGCTGATTACTCCTGATTTTGTCGGGCATACTTTTCTGGTTCACAATGGGAAAGATTTTCTTTCCGTGTTTGTTACGGAAAACATGGTGGGGCATAAACTGGGTGAGTTTTCTCCGACTCGGAGATTTGTCGCACATGGCGGGCACAATCCGAAAATCGGCTAAATAATTGATAGAGTTAAAAACGTAGTAAAACT
>JAADHD010000196.1:0-3118 GCA_013152075.1 Verrucomicrobiota bacterium
TGTCGCCGCCGAAGTCAATCAGATCGTTGTCGAGGCATTCTTGCAGGACAGCCCGGTTAAAAATGTAAATCCCCATCGAAGCTTGATATTTTTCTTCGTCAGGAGACAAGCCGTTGGCTTCCAGTAAGGCTGACGGCATTTGCAGTTCGTTCAGCAGATTTTCATCTTCGGGTTTTTCTACGAAGCGGGTGATCCGGCTATTGGCGTCCGTATGCATAATGCCAAAAGCCGGGGCGGTGTCGCGTCCAACCGGAGTGGTGGCAATGGAGAGGTCGGCCTTGTTTTCAATATGAGCACTTAGCATTTCCTGGAAATCCATGCGATATAATTGGTCGCCACTCAGGATGAGATAATAATCGTAAGGTTTTTCTAAAAAGTAGTCCATGTTCTGGCGAACCGCATCAGCGGTGCCTTGATACCAATCCGCGCCGCCCGCAGTCTGTTGAGCTGCAAGGACATGGACGAAGTCGCCGCCAAAATGGTCAAATTTGTAGGCGTCGGCAATGTGGCGATTGAGCGATTCGCTGTTGAATTGGGTCAGCACAAAAATGTGGCCGATATCGGAATTCAAGCAGTTGCTGATGGGAATATCAACAAGGCGGTATTTTCCACCCAGAGGAACCGCAGGTTTGGAGCGTTTATCGGTCAGGGGAGACAGGCGTGAGCCTCTGCCCCCTCCCATTACAATGGCCAGGGTCTTATTTGATGGAGTGCTGAATCGTGCTTTTGACATTATACCGTCAGCATTAATGAGAACTCGCTTATTTAAAAGCAAATACTTCGTAACTGGGCTAGATAACAGCAAAAATTAAGCGAGTATTGCAAGCATGTGCGGAATTATTGGATATGTAGGAAAAGAAGATGCAACCCCTTACCTTCTCGACGGGTTGAGAAGATTGGAATACAGGGGTTATGATTCTTCTGGTATCGCAGTGCTCGACAAAGATGGCGGTATTAATTTACAGAAATGTGCCGGACGTTTGGAGAATTTGCGGCGTCAAATAGGGGATAAACCTGAGAGTGGGTGTTGCGGGATCAGTCACACACGGTGGGCTACTCATGGGGAGGCTACAGATGAAAACGCCCATCCCCACTTCGACCAATCCGGCAAGTTGGTGCTGGTGCACAATGGAGTGATTGAAAATTACCAAAAGCTTCGAGATGACTTGGAAGCTGATGGCCATCAATTTCTCTCGCAGACGGATTCGGAAGTGCTTGGGCATTTGATTGGACTGGCTTACGAAAATCAAAATGGGGTCAAGGAGAGCAACAGTGAAGAACGATTGGTTGCCGCCGTGCGGGAAGCGTTGAAAAAAGTGAGCGGAACTTATGGAATCGTCGTGATGCATGTTGATGCGCCTGGATTCCTGGTAGGTGCCCGTTTGGGAAGTCCTCTCATTGTTGGTTTGGGGAAGGATGAGAATTTCCTTGCCAGTGATGTGTCTGCAGTCGTCGCGCACACGTCGGATGCGATTTACTTGAACGATTACGATCTTGTGTGCCTGAAAAGTGACGAGTTCAAAGTCGAGAGAATTGACGGGGGGGCGGCTGATTTCCAAGTGAGTCAAGTTGAGTTCAGCGCTGAAGATGTTGAGCTGGGGGATTACCCTCATTACATGCTTAAGGAAATATTCGAGCAACCAGAGTCGATCGAAAACGCATTTCGTGGACGCCTTTCAGATGAAGAGGCTTCAGCTATGCTGGGAGGGCTGCAGATGAGCCCTCAGGAACTGCGTGATGTGGATCGTATAGTTTTGGTGGGGTGTGGTTCGGCCTGTCACGCGGCGATGGCGGGAGAGCACATCATCGAAGCTTTGTCCCGGATCCCTACCGAAGTGGAAATAGCCAGCGAGTTTCGCTATCGTAACGTGCCGCTGGACAAACACACCTTGGTATTTGTGATCAGCCAAAGTGGTGAAACCATTGATTCGCTGGGTGCCTTGCGAGAGGCTCAACGTAAAGGATTCCGAGTATTAAGCTTGGTGAATGCAGTGGGTAGTACCATTGCCCGGGAAAGCGATGGCGGCACTTACATGCATTCAGGGCCGGAGATCGGAGTGGCCGCCACCAAATCCTTCACCTCGCAGCTGACCTTGTTGACATTGCTGGGGCTTTTACTTGGGCGGATGAGGGATATGTCAGTCAGTGATGGCCAAGAAATTTTACGAGAAATACGCGCTTTGCCAGACAAGGTGCGTGAAGTGCTCAAGCAGAATGAGCGAATCAAGGAGATCGCGTTAAAATATGTGGAGGCTCCTGGCATGCTCTATCTGGGACGTCAATTCAACTACTCAACCGCTCTAGAGGGAGCGTTGAAGATGAAAGAGATCAGCTACATTTTTGCATCGGGACATGCGAGCGCAGAGTTGAAACATGGAGTGATTGCTTTAATTACTGAAGATTTACCTTCGGTTTTTGTGGCCCCGAAAGATTCGGTATACGAAAAAAACATGAGTAGTATGGAGGAGGTGAAAGCTCGCAAGGGGCCCGTTATTGCGATAACGACAGAGGGCAATCAGGAGCTTGAAAGAATCGCAGATGATGTGATTTATGTGCCTGATACGATCGAATGCCTCAACCCGATTCTTTCTGTGATCCCTTTGCAATTGTTGTCATACCACTTTGCGGTGGCTCGGGATTGTGATGTCGACAAACCGAGAAATCTTGCCAAAAGCGTTACAGTTGAGTAAAAGGAGGGCACATAATTTCATATGGACGACGAAGGCATTACTATTTCCGGTACAGTGGTCAGACAGATCGCAGTTTTTTTGCAAAATGAAGTGGGCACTCTGCTGTCGATCGTCAAACTATTGAATGACAATCATGTCATCGTCCTCGGTTTGAGTATCAAGGAGTCCACGGATGCGACTATTGTTCGTTTACTGGTGAGCGATCCCGATACTGTGCTGGCATTGTTCATGGAGCGTGGCATTCCGTATAGTATGACAGACATGACAGTGGTGGAGCTACGTCATGGAGCTGAGGGGCTTGCCGATTGCCTGAAAGCGTTGCAGGACGCAGAGACCAATATTAATTTTGCCTATCCGGTGCTCAGTCAGCCAAACGATAAATCAGCTTTGGCTTTAAGCGTTGAGGATGCGGAATTTGGAGCCAAGGT
>JAADHD010000196.1:3150-12411 GCA_013152075.1 Verrucomicrobiota bacterium
AGACCTCAGTCGTTGAGCTGGACTTGAAGGGCGCGTAAATTCTCAAGCAGGCGATGATGTTGTTCAGGGTCGTAGTGGATCCCCAATAAACCCAACTCGCGGCCGGCAATGACATTGGCTTCAAGATCGTCAATGTAGATAGTGCGATGAGGATCAAGATCAAATTGTTGAATGGCGGCTTCGTAAATGCCTGCCCCCGGTTTCATCACTCCGGTTTCATGAGAATAAACGGCTCCTGAAAAATGTTTAAATACGGGGTATTCACGGGTGAAAAACGGAACGTGAATGCCATTGGTATTGGATAGAAGATACAGGCGGTGGCCGTTTTGTTTGAGATGGTCAATTAGGGCGACCATGTCTGCATTGGGCGTGAAAATATTTTCAAAAGCGCGAATAAATTCATCTTCAGATCCTGAATAGCCCAGGCGTCGGCTGACTTCCGTGACATAGCTGGAAGTGTCCATTTTGCCAGACTCAAGATCGTCAGTGAGGTCGGCAATGGCAGGCAGGATTTCATCTGCACTTACTTTTGAGCAATGCCCCTGTATGCGCTGGGCGCCAAGATTGAAATCAAAATTCAGGATGACTTTGCCGATATCGAAGAGGAAATCGTGAAGCATATTCGGAGAAGTTTAGTTTAGAATGAAATCAGGCCAGTTTTTGCCAGTCGGTGGCTTGCTCGTATGCGTGAGCAGCTTTAATGAGCTCACCTTCGCCAAAAGGTTTTCCTAATAACTGCAAACCAATAGGGAGTTGTTTCCCGTCATCAGTGGCGGTGAATCCACAGGGCACGGAAATGCCACAGATACCGGCGAGATTGGCGGAGATGGTGTAAATGTCGGCGAGATACATAGCCAGCGGGTCATCGGATTTTTCTCCGATTTTAAATGCCGGGGACGGAGTGACGGGTGATGCGATCAGGTCAACTTTTTCAAAGGCGTCAGTGAAATCCTTGCGGATCAATGTGCGGACCTTTTGCGCCTGAATGTAGTAGGCATCGTAATAACCGGAGCTGAGAACGTAAGTGCCCAGAATAATACGGCGTTTGACTTCTTCGCCAAAACCTTCTTCGCGCGAGTGATGATATTGTTCAATGAGGTTGCCTGCGTTTTCTGAGCGGTGCCCATATCTCACTCCGTCGAAGCGTGCGAGGTTGGTAGAAGCCTCGGCAGTTGCAATGATGTAGTAGGTTGCGACAGCGTATTCGGTGTGAGGCAGTGAAATCTCAACGGGCTCCGCGCCCAGCGATTCGAGTTGTTGGATGGCGGTTTCGACTGCGGACTTCACTCCGGAGTCGAGCCCTTCTGCAAAATACTCTTTTGGTAAACCGACTTTCAAACCCTTGATGTCCTGACCAATGAATGAACTGTAATCGGGGACGGGTTCGTCGATGCAAGTGGAGTCGTGCGAATCGTGACCGGAGATGGCCTGGAGCAATAAGGCCGCATCTTCGACAGTCTGTGTCATCGGTCCGATCTGATCTAGCGATGAAGCAAAAGCAACGAGGCCGTAGCGCGATACGCGTCCGTAGGTTGGCTTGAGCCCTACGCATCCGCAGAGCGCGGCGGGTTGGCGGATGGACCCGCCGGTGTCCGAGCCGAGTGCGGCGATGGCCTCATCGGCGGCGACCACTGCCGCAGAACCGCCGGATGAGCCTCCGGGAATGCGACTGGTATCCCACGGATTGCGGGTGGTCTGGATGGCGGAATTTTCCGTAGAGGAACCCATCGCAAACTCATCCATATTTGCCCGACCAAAAGGAATCGCTCCAGCGGCGCGAAGTTTTTTTATCACTCCGGCGTCGTAGGGGGCGGTGTAGTTTTCGGCGAGATATTTCGAGCCGCAGGTGCAAGGTTGCCCTTTGACATTGATCACATCCTTGATCGCAATTGGCACGCCACCGAGAGGCAGGGAGAGATCGACTTTCTCCGCTTCAGCGAGAGCCGCTTCAGTGTCGTAGGAAATATAGCCTTTAATTTCAGGGTCACGGGACTCGATCGTTTCGGCCAGTGAACGGATGGCGTCGCTGGGCGTGAGATCCCCTGATTGGTAAGAGGCGCGAAGTTGAGTGATGGTTGGCATCGTGAAAAGAAATTGAAAAATTCAAAAAACTAACGAAGGGGTCAATCCATAACTTTCGGAACCTTGAACTGGTTAAGCGCTTGGGCAGGAGCGTTGGACAGGGATTCTTCGGCGGTGAAACTTTTGTCATGAGCGATGTCTTCACGCACAACGTCGAAAACCGGGTAGGCGTGTGCTGTTGGCTCAATATCGCTGACGTCCAATTCTTTCAATTTCTCTACGTATTTCAGAACCTGACTGAGTTGTGAGTCGAAGCGTGAGGTTTCGTCATCGGTCAGTTTAATACGTGCGAGATTGGCGATGTGCGGGATATCCATAGTTTGAATTGTGGTGCTCAAAGGTAGGACAGATTTGTGATCTGTCTATACCAAGGATGAGTAGCCGAACGCTAGCGGGTTGATTGGGGGGAGTGATTATTTTTTCAACGTCGCAAGGTAGGAAATCAGATCACGCAGTTCATATTTTGTCATCAGCAATCCGGCGGGAGGCATGGCGGAGATGGGCGGTTGGCGTTCTTTGATCTCGCTGAGAGGGATTATTTTCTCAATGCTTTCTGTGCTATTTTTGGGGTCGGGGAATTTTATCACTATATGTTGGCCGTTTTCCTCAAGCAAGTTGCCGCCGATACTGCTGCCATCCTTGAGCGTGATCATGGTCAGTCCGTATCCGGGCACCACATAAGCGCTGGGATTGACTAGGGACTCGAGCAGGTAGTCGGATTTTTGGCGACTGCTGACTTGTGTGAGATCGGGGCCGGCGATGCCGCCATCTCTATTGATTGTGTGGCACTTGACGCATTGCCCGGCGGGGTGGCTGGTATAAACGATCTTGCCTTTTTCCGGGTCACCGCCTTCGAGGCAGACTAGGTAAGCGGAGACGATGTTTTTGCTGTCGAGGGAGGCGGTGTAAGTTTTAAGTTTTTCCTGTATCGCGGAATTCGTGTTTTTGGTAGCGGCTTCGATTAAGTCGAGTTGGCTGCCTGCGAGTTCTTTGCCGGCGATCAGGCCGTCGAGACGAAGCGCGAGAAGTTTGGTGACTTCAGTGGATTCGAGGGAGGTCATCAGGGCGTAAGCGTTTTGACGATCACTGAGGTTTTTTGATTGAGCGAATTTCAAAATTTCGCGTGTGCCTTGTGCCGGGTCTATCTGCAGCAGGGAGGCGTGGGCTTCCTTGCGAATTGCCGGGTTTTTGTCATTCAGTATTTTGGAGAGCAGGGGATTTAATTCGGGAGTTTTGCGTTTGGTGAGTTGTTGCAGGCAGACGATGCGCAGTTCGGGATCTGCTTTTTTATCACCAAGTTGCTGGATGAGCAGTGTGGTGGAGATCTTGAAATCATATTGTCCGGCAAGGCGAGTTGCGGTGGCGAGCAGATTGCCGTTCGCGTTTTTCAAAATAGCGGGCAAACCTTCTTGAACCGTTTTACTGATGTCATCGCGGGTTTTGAGATTTAATGGACGGTAAATGCCAACGGTGGAATCCATGGCGTTTGGTTCGGGCCATTCACTCAATGCATTGAGGGCTTCTAGACGGGTAAACTCCGGCAGTTGCGCATTGGCGGCGTAGTCCAAAAGGCGTTTGGCGTTTTTAGTTTTTCCGAGGCGGAAATTGGCGTTGATCAATCGAGTTTGTTGGATGAAATCGCGATGATCTTTTGGTAAGGAAATACTTTTATCCAGGGTGATGTATTTTTCGATATGTTTGGCTAGTGCCGGCAGGGCGTGTTCCAGGTTTTGATCGTTGATAGCACGAATGGCTTCGCCGACGATAGAGGGATCCGGGTCATCAAGAAAATATTTTACCCTCGGGTCTTTGAGTCGGCGCAAGGTAAGTAAAATGCCGAGGCGCAGGGCGGCGGATTCGTCATCAATCTTCTTGAACATTTTTTCTTTTTGCTGCAGATACCAAAGTCCCATAACGCAGGCGTGACGCAGGAAGGCGTCCTTGTTGTCATTTTCAGTCAGCGTTTCGAATAATTTATCCAGAGCTGGGATGTTTCCGCATTTTCCGACGCCGATCGCAGCCCAGGCTTGAACTCGAGCAGAGGAGTCATCGAGGGCTTGCAGTAGAGCATCGCCTGCTTCTGGCGTGCGGGAGTCTGCTAGGGTTTTGGCAGATTGAGTGCGCACTTCGACTTGATCATCGTCGAGTAAGGTAATGTGGGTGGCGAGTAACGAAGTGTTCTTACGTGCAAGTTGGCCAAGCCCCCATATACCGTGTAAGCGCTTTAGTAATGGGTTGTCTTTATCGGTGGCGGCCAAAATAAGGGCGTCTGTAGCGGATTTGTCCGCTCGGGTGACGAGGGTAAATTGTGCTTTTTGACGAACACGCATGTCAGGATGGGCGAGCAGATTATCGAGGTCGCTGTTGGATCGGTCTTCGAAGGGGCTGAGCAGGAGCTTGTGGGTTTCGCTGACGAGCTTGCTTTTTAGCAGCTTGTCATCGGAGAGGGTGTAAACATTTCCGACGTTCTGTTTGCTCCAGCCGTTGTTATTGAAGCAACTCAAGTACATTTGGCCGTCCGGACCGAACTCGACATCGGTCAGGCCCATGGCTTTCATGAAGATATGGCGATCGGTGGACTTGAATCCCGCTCCATCGACTTCGACCCCGAACGTTTCGACATCTGCGCGTGAGCCGCCGAAGTTGCAGACGAAAAAGTGATTTTTGTAACGTTCGGGGAAGGCGGTGCCGCCGTAGTTGAAAACAAAACCGGAGGGGCCCCAGGAAATGGTGTCGATGGGTGGTAAAATCCAGACGGGTTGTCCTTCGTGACGAGGCTCCCAGAGGGACTCGGTCAACCATGATGTCATGGGAATGCTTTTGTGGCCGGGGTGGGGGTAGAGTTGGGTGCGCAGTTTAAGCTGCCGGTGGAAGTTAAGTATGCTTTGGTGTCCGGCGGTCCAACCGGAATCACCGCCTTCGAGGATGTAGACCAAACGCCCTTTGTCCCATTGGTCGCCGTTATTGTCGCAGGTGAACAGGTTGCCGAACTGGTCAAAGGCCAACTCCTGGGGATTGCGTAGGCCTCGGTAGTATTCTTCGAGATTAGAGCCGTCGGGGTCGCAGCGAAATACGGCACCGAGGGTGGGCTCGTGATAAGTGCGGCCTTCTTTGGTGGTGAAAGAATAGCCTCGGTCGCCGAGAGAAAAATAGACGCGACCATCGGGTCCGCGCACGAGTCCGTGAAGATCGTGACCGGAATAGCTCATGCGAATGCCAAAGCCATCTTGAAGCGAACTTCGTTGATCCACTTTGCCGTCTCCGTCCTTGTCTTCGAGCAACCAAAGGTGGGGAATGTTGGTGTAAAGCATTTTGCCTTTACCTAGGTCAAGCAGGCCGATGCCGGGACCGTCGAGCGCATTTTTGAAGCCATCGGCAAAGATCCAATGTTTGTCCGCCCTGCCATCCTGATTTGTGTCTTCGACTACGACGATGCGTTCGCCGACGGTGTTGTAGTGGGAAAGCGGTCGGCGGTCGGCGTGTTTTTTGTACATCGCCAAACGGTCAGCACTGCTTTGGATCGCGTTGTCCTCGAACAACATGTCCTGATTATCGCGGATGTCCTCGACGCCCTGTTTCCAGCGAGGAAGCTCGGCAATGTAGAGCCGTCCTTTGCTGTCGAAACAAATGGCGGATGAATTTTGGGTTTGAGACTCGTCGGCGAAAAGTTTGGCAGTGAAGCCGTCTGGAATCTCAAAGTTGGCGATTCGCAATTTGGCTTCGTTTTCGATCTCCGCTGTGGTTTTGGTGATGACTTTGCCGCCGTCTTTTTTATCGGCGTCGGAATCCGATGGCACGGCATTTAAAGAGCGGACTCCGGGTGTCAGTAATATGGCGACCAAGGAGAGGGTGAGGGTGAGGAAAATGTGGCGAGATTTCATGAAGTGCAAAAGGTGGAGGAAGAGACGGTAGGCGTCAAATAGAGAGAAGATAGCGAGTGGTAACCACGGGCAGCGGGCACAGGGGTTGATAAATTTGGGTGTGTTCGTTATAATAACATCATGCGTTTTTTTACCTTACTATCAGCCTGTCAGTTGATATTGTTGCCGAGTTTTGTGATTCCACAGACGGTAGCGATTGATGAGGTTCGATCTTGGGACAAAGAGGAGTGGGATAGGAAGACGATGCCTCTGGCGGTAGCGGGGCCGCCACTTCCTGCTGAATTTCCCGAAGTGACGGTGAGTCTGGCGGTGAAACAGGGAGAAATACGAGCGGAGTTTCCTCAAGGTGATTATCGCAATTCACGCCCGCATATTGATGTTTATGAAGCGGATGGTGATGGCAAAGTCGTTCTGCCTGATGACGCAGGAACCATTTGGTTGGCGGCGATGGCAACGAGGGTGAAAATCGGTCCAGGCAAACAGGAGCTTCAAGCGCAGTGGAAACATCCCATCACAGGAAAGCCGATTGCCAAAGAGATGATTGAGAAATGGTCAATCGCAAAGGGTCGTGATCAGTTTCGCAATGTTGGTTCAACCCATGGGCCTCAGATTATATTTCTTTTCCGGGGAGAGGGGGTTGCCAACGCGATGTGGAAGAGTGTTGATATTTATGATGCACAATCGCTGATGCGCCTGAATAAGGGCGGGGCATTCTGGGAGCGGGAAAATCCCGGAGTCTATAAAATTTATGGTCCGATGTGGAACGATGGAGCTGCCTATGTGCTGGTTGAATTTGCGTACGGAAAATTTGAAGAAGCCAGAGGTTCGGTGAAACCAGGCACGGTGTTGCGACTGCCGGGAGCCATGGCTGCTTTGTATCACCTGCAAAGTGGTGTTCAGCGAGGGGCGAGCTTTGGTTATGATGAGCCAAGTTTTGTGGAATCGCGATTTAAACAGCCGACTGCGGATAAGTCTGGCACAGTGGCGATTTGTGGATTTCTGCCTTTTGAGCTGGGCGGGATCACTGATGTTGAATTGATTGACCGGAACGGGGATGCGTTTGTTCAATCGGCGGGTAATTCGAATGATTACGTATTTAATCAATATTTTGCCGGCGTACTGGCCGAAGATGTGGTGGAGTTTAGGGTGAAAAAGCGCCCACATCGTGCGCGAATGATCATTAAGATACCTAAGTTGCTAGGAATGCCAAACCGGAGGAATGAAATCAGTGACTTGTTCGATCAAGAAATCCCTTACGTGAAATTTTCGGATATCGACAAGATGACGCGATTTATCGGGACGGCGACACATTTGCCATTTTTTCCGAGCGTGAAGGAGAGAGCGGGGATTGAGTCCCTTACATTTCCGCGAAGTTATAAAAATGCTACTCTTAGAGAGATGATGGACGAAATCAGTAAGGCAATTGGTGTCCGATTTGAAATTGATCCAGAAAGCTACCGTGTTTCTCTGGTGCCGGAATAAGGTCAGACATTATAATTTATTTCCCGAAAAGCTTTCGCCCCAGCCTCCGACAGTTACGTTTGATTTCCCGGTTTTTCACTGCCACGATTTTTTTCAAATGATTTAATTCCACATTCCCAAGTGTAGCGGAATCCAGCTGGCGGGAGAAAACCGCGAGGTCGTTGTGATCACCAAGTCGCGTGCCGAGACGGCGGATGCGAAGATCTTTTTTGCCAAGTTTGCGAGGGTTGATTTCAGCAAGGAATTCGCGTTGATAGCGCAGGCGTTTGATGGCTTTACGCCAGGAGTGCCATAGTTCAGGGTCGTTGGATTTGATAGTTTCCAGAGTGCGCGCTTTGGCTTGTTTCTGGCTATGGCGCCATCGGCATCGCAGTGTGAAGCGTTCATCATCACCGAGGCGGACTTTTGACCAAGCGGCACTTTCAGTTTCAAGCGCCTGCCGAATGTTAGCGATCGAGGCGGACTTGGTATGAGAAGAATCAGGTGACGATGAAATAAATAAGGCATTAAGGGATTCTTTTGAGACTTCCGGATGGTCGAGGTAGAATTTTTCTCTCAGAGCATGTTGCACGGATTGATCCCGGGACTCGGCCAACATGGCGGAGAGCTTGCGTAGGGCAACGCGGCGCTGTTTGGCAGTTTTCTTGCCGCACACAGGCTGAACAAGATGCCAGGCTGCGCGCAGTTGCTTAGTGAGCACTCGAAGCTGGTGTATGGTCTCGTCGCTTTCGAAAGCCTGTGCTTGATCGAGGTCAGCTAGGCGTTCTTCAATAAGATTGATGCAAATGTTGGAGAGTTTGGCCACTATACCCAATTTAGAATGGAGAACAGAGAATTTACAAATAAGAACTGAAAATATTGTATCGATGTAAGTGGTACAATATACCAGTGGAGAGGTGACTTTAAGTTGCGTGTTGGAAAGAAAAAAGTCTGGGTTTTATGTAATCGTTTGTGATAGTAATGCCCTGGATCTCCATGAGTAAAAAAATATCATTTAAACTGTTTAATTCCCTTAGTGGTAGAATGCTTTTGTTTGGAGTGATTCCGGCTGGAGCAATTTTAACAGCGATCGTGTTGTTTACCACATGGACGATGTTTCGTTCGGTCCGTCATCACAGTGAAATTTCACTGAAAAAATTGACTAGTGAGGTGGCAGCAGAGATCGAAAGAGGGAATACCCGGGCAGTGCTGACGGCTCAAGTGATGGCGTGGGCGCAAGTGGGCGGGATGTTCGGGCATCGTGAGGAGTCCAGTGAATATGCGCGGTTGGTGCTGGAAAACTCCCCCGAATTTACCGGGGCATACTTTGGTTATGAACCCAATGCAGACGGGGAGGATTCGGCTTATGTCGATTCAAATAAAGCGAAAGCTGTGGGAGCGGCTTTTACGACTGAGGGACGATATATCCCATACTGGTTCCGTGGACACAGTGATAATCAAAAATTGAAGTTAGAGCCTCTTGTCGATATGGAGACCAGTCTTTATTACAACGGCTGCAAGCAGTTGTTTGAAAAAATGGGGGAATCCACTCCGTTGATCACGGAGCCTTACGTGTATGAGGGGAAAATGATCGTTGAGCAAACTTACCCAATTGTGATCGACGGGGAATTTAAAGGGATAGCAGGGGTCGATCGTGCATTGAGTGATATCTTCACCTTTTTGCAGTCAATAAAAGATCAGGAAAACGTGGATGTATTTTTACTTAGCCGTTCGGGAAAATTTGTCGCGTCCACGACAGAGATGTTTGAAGGAGACGAAGAGGGTGAATTTAAGCTGCGTACCAAACGCATTGTTGATACTCCCTACAAGGATCTGT
>JAADHD010000125.1 GCA_013152075.1 Verrucomicrobiota bacterium
CAGTTTTAATGCCAGATGCTCCTGGGTTGCGATTGGAACGGTTACGCATTGGGGGCACACCCATGACAGGGTGAATCGTTATGAAGCGCAGTTATCAGTTGCGGTGGTGGATGGCAGTTGGAAACTGAAGTCCTTAGAGTTGTTGAATCAGGAAAGGAAAGAGAGGAGGGGTGCACCCCAGGAGGTAAAGAGAAAACAACCTTAGGTAGACTTTGTTAAGCTGGTCATAAATTTTCACTCGCTCCAAGGAGAGGCACTTTTTAACTGCCTAAAGGCTGGCGAGCAGAATTAATTGAACTATTAATAATAAAGCGAAGCCTCTGAGCTCTTCGAAATTTGCGGTTGAAAACCGCCACTCCTTGGACTTAACAAAGTCAAATTAGGTAGCTGGGTTTAAAGGTGGAATTGAAATGAATAAACGGCGGCCATTTTTGGGTTTTAAGGCTGCAAAAGAGGGCTGTATGAAGATTTCCGAGGATTAGTGATTACTTTGGCTTCCCTTCGATGTTTCGTTTGGGTATTCTGGGACAATGAAATGTTGGTTTGTGATAATAATCACTGTTTGCTTGATTGGACGAGGGCACGCCCAGGCTCAACCCTCGGTAAGTATCGGAAATGCCCGTGTAGGGTCGGTGAGTCTTGCTGACGCAGAACTGGGGGAGGTGTTGGCTTTTATCAGCTCGAAGTCAGAAGAACTTCTCAAACGTCCGGTGAATTTCATTTTGGTAGGTGAAGGAAGTGGATCGAAGAAGTTGAGTTTGAATCTGAACGATATTCCGCTCAGTGCCTTGCTTAAGTATGCTTGTGAGCTGACGGGTTGTGTCGCCGAGATTGTTCCTGACGGTGTTCTTGTTGGGTCGAAGAAAGATGTGTTGCGAGCCAAGAGTGATTGGAATGAAGCGAGGGTGGTGACCGGTCGTGGCAGCGCTGCCTCTCAATTGTCCTTGATCACGATTCCTTCTTTGCAATTGGAAGCAGCGGCCGTTTCGGAAGTGATTACTTTTCTGCAAAGCCATGTGGATGGGCTGAATAATGGAAGCAGGCTTGCAAGACGTCCAAATTTTCTGCTTATCAATAATCCTGATGCGCCGGTAAGTGAATTGCCGGTGAGTCTGGAATTAAAAAATGTAAGATTGTCTTCGGTGATTCGTTTTATATCGGCGGCAGCCGGGCCGGAGCTCAGTTACAGGATTGATCGGGGTGCTGTTGTGTTTGGCCACAAAGCAGATCTGAAGATGGCTCCCAGGCCTCAAGTCACGGCGAGTCCTTCAGGCTATGTATGGATGAAAAATAAGCTCATTCCCAAAGTGGATATAAGCGGAGCTTCATTGGAGGAAAGCTTGCAATTGATCAGGCATTATGTCGAGGGGCGATTCAATGTGGTGAATCAAGCAACGAAAACCAAAGGTATGGTGAAGCTGAAGTTAAAGAATATTTCGTTGGCAAGCTTACTTGCTTATATATGTGAGCAAAGCAATACCAATTTTCGTGTTGAGAATAGGGCGCTCATCATTATTGATGGCAAAAAACGACCCGAGAGAGCGTCATCTGTGCGGGTCGGTAAAAAAGGCGGGACAACTTCAGGAACCAAAGGTAAGCCGGCTTTCGATAATTAAGGGCATGAAAAAAGGGGCTGAAAATCAGCCCCTTGCTTCATTTGGAATTTAAAAAGTGCGGGTTTGGTCGCGTTTTTATTTGACCGCTTCTTCGACCGCGGCAATCACTTCAGGGCTGTCGGGTTTCACGCCGGTTTTGAAACGGCGAAGCAGTTTGCCGTCTTTGCTGATGAGAAATTTTTCAAAGTTCCAGCCGATGTCACCTTTGCGGTCCGGATTGTCAGCAGTGGTGAGGAATTTAAACAGTGGCGCCTGGTCGCCACCTTTGACGGAAACCTTGGCGAACATGGGAAAATCGACCTGGTAGGTAGATGAACAGAACTCTTTAATTTGGTCGTTTGTTCCTGGTTCCTGTTTGCCATAATTGTTGGCGGGGAAACCCAGCACCAGCAGGCCCTTTTTCTTGAAGGTTTTCTGCAGGGCTACGAGATTTTCATACTGCGGGGTGGCGCCACATTTTGAGGCGACGTTGACAATGAGGAGAGTTTTTCCTTTGTATTTACTGAGATCGACATCTTTACCGTTGATGTCTTTGACGGAGAATTCATGCACCGATTTTTTCTCCTCGGCGATTGCCGTCGAGATGGGAGTGGGCAAGGTGAGGGCGGCGATGAATAGTGAGAGAATAGTTTTTGTTTTCATGTCAGCAGTAGGTAGGGGGTGGGTGTGCTATTGAGTTAAGCGCTTAGCCAGCTTTTCCCGACTTTTCAAGTCGCGTGGCAGGATTGTGTTCGGTGGGAAGCGGTGTGATTGTAGGGCAAGTGCTGCGCTTGTCGAAGGTGGGGAAGGCAGCCGGAGCGGCTGACCTACAATGAGAAAGTAGACTCAAAGCAGAGCCAGTGCATTGGTTCGCAATTTGAGCGGCAGTTGAATCGGACAGCCGCCTGCTTGGAACGAGTCAAGTGGGCGACAGCCAGTTTCACATTGTGCTTTTTTGAAGCTTCGAGCATTTCATCCGCTTCTGCCAGATCGCGGCATAACGGTTTTTCCATGTAGACGTGAATACCGCGTTCGGCTGCTGCGATAAAGATATCCCGATGGTTCTCGACGTAACGTGGGCAAATCGCGACGATGTCGGGTTTGGCTTCGTCCATGAGCTGCCGGTAATCGGAAAAAGTTTTTGAGACTTTGAGCTTTTTCGCTTCTGCAGCTCGCCCTTTTTCATCGGGATCGGCAATGGCAACGATTTTACAAGTGGGGATTTTTAACCAGCAAACATCGAGTCCGTGCCCGTAATTTCCCCGACCTGTGTGTCCGATCACTCCGATGCGAATTTTTTTCTGTGCCATAACAAGCGATTCTGCAATGATCGTGACCTTGAATTCAAGCTTCTAAATTATGCCCCCCCATCAAACGTCGAAATTTCATTCATCAATCTGTAGCTGCGAGCGCGGCACGGCTTGCTCCATACGAATTAGGCATTAGGAATTAGGAATGGAAGACGAAAGAAGGGTCTATTGGACTGAGCAGATGCTACAGGGTTATGCCTTTGTGGAGAAGTTGATCGCTTATGAAGTGCGGGAGTGCGGTGAGGGCTTTGCCTCGATCCCAGCTGCTGCGGAAGCGGCAGGGGTTGAGATGACTTTCTCCGATACCAAGATCGTCGATGATCTCGAACGGGTTTATTTTATCAGGGAGGGATTGGTCAATGACTTGATCGCTATTGGGCAGGATATGAATGAACGCGGATGGGTGTTGAAAATCGAGGAAGGCTATCGTTCGAAGGGGATGCAAACGAAACTGGTTCGCAAACCTGCTGTGTTCGATGCGATATTAAAAAAATGCATCTGGGAAAACAAGGGGCAGGTTCCGCCTACAAAGGAAGTGTTTCAACGGGCGATTGTGCTGGTGGCCAACATTCCAAAAATAGGCACTCACATGTCTGGGTCAGCGGTAGATGTTTCAGTATTCCTCCGTGATGGTGGCGAGGAAGTTTGGCGCGGCAACAGCTACCTTGAAATGAGCGAACGCACGCCAATGCGTTCGCCGTTTATCGATGAAGTGGATTTAAAAAATCGTCTGGAGATCACTGCGATGATGGAAGCCCGTGGGTTTATGCATTTTCCCCAGGAATTCTGGCATTTTAATAAGGGGGATGCAGGGGCGCATTTGCTGACGGGTGAACCGGGTGCGGCGAAATACGGGCCGGTGCATTGGGATCCAAAAACGAATGAGGTGAAGGCGTATGAAGATCCTTTGAGCCCCTTGAATTCGTTGGAGGTGATTGAGAGGGAGGTTGCGGCTGCGGTGGAGAGAGCGAAGTGAGAAAGAAGAGGGGATTGAGTTTTGAGTGGGGAGTTTTGAGTGATGAGGTGATGAAAATGAAGGGGGGAGTTTCGGAAACAGCTTGCGAAGTTGTGACACATTGTCGGGGGATCGTGGATCAGTCTTTGTTGCTGTTATCAGCCCGGTGTTCGGGGTTTAAGAGTTTGCCCCATTTTTTATCGAAAGGGTGGACTTTGGTGGTGGGGGACTCCCGCGGTGCGGGAGAGTTTTGAGTAGGGGGTTTTGAATTTTGAGTGAAGAGGGGGCGTCCTTCGTTGGCCCAGGAAAAGATGGAGCCAAGTAGGTTTTGGATGGGGGTTTGGGTGATTTTGGCTTGTTGTATTTTGGTGGCAAGGTCTGCAGAGCGGTAACCGACGGAGCAGTAGACGACGATGCGTTCGGGGGGGGCGGACAGGGTGGCAAGATAGGTTTGCACATCGTTTGTGGTTTGCAGATTTTGTGCCCCTTCGAGATGGCTGATTTTAAACTCCCCGGGAGTCCGGCTATCTATCAATAGGGTGGACTTTTTTTTGTCAGGCTGATTTAGTTCCGTTGCCAGATCACCGGTAGTGATGTGTTTTACCTCGGTGAACTTAGAAGTGATCGTTTTGGTGATGCCTTCCATGGTCAGTTTTTCTCCAAGCTGGGCGTAGCTACAATGCTCGAGTTTAAGGAGGATGGCTCCAGTGGCGATGATGCCGATGATCCAGATGAGTGATTTGCGGGACACGGGGGGATTAAGAATTAAGAATTAGGAATTAGGAATTAAGAATTAAGAATTAGGAATTAGGAATTAGGTGCTTTCGACTTCTATGGGGATATCGGGGAGGTCGGGAGGGGTTTGGAAGGCGGAGATGACGAGCAGGACGGCGGCGACCGAGATGCAGGAGTCGGCGACGTTGAAGGAGGGCCAGTGGTGGCTGCTGATGTAAAAGTCGAGGAAGTCGACGACATAGCCGCGGCCGGGCAGCAGGCGGTCGGTTAGGTTTCCGAGAATGCCGGAAATCAGCAGGGTGGCGGCAAGTTTGGAGGGTCTTGTTGGAAAGGCGTGGCGTTTCCATAACACGGTGATGGCGATCAGAGCTGAGATGGCGACAGCACCGAAAGCGAGGTTGGCGTATTGTGAGTTATTAAAATGGCCAAAGGCCATGCCGGTGTTGTGAACGCGGACGATGTTGAAAAATCCGGGGACGATGACGATTTCGTCTCCACGGAATGTTTCGCTGGGAAAGTGTCGAACGACCAGCAGTTTGGTGAACTGGTCGAGCAGGTAAAGAGGGAGGGTGAGGAAAAGTAAGTATTTTTTCATACGAATTACGCGGGATCGTCTACTTCTTGAGGAGGTGAAGCTTCAACGACATCGGCGCAGCGCTCACAGAGGTCGGAGTGTGACTCGGTTTTTCCCACGGAGGGCTCATGACGCCAGCAGCGTGCGCATTTGCCATTGTCGGTTTTGCTCACGCTTGCGGCGAGTTCTGATTGACCGCGATTGATCGTGAGGTCGCTGACGATGAGAAATTCCTTCACCGTATTTTGATCTTCTAACACCGATTGGAGAATGGTGTTTTCCGGAATATCCAAACTGACACGGGCTTCCAGATTACTGCCGATGAGTTTGTTTTGGCGTGCGTTTTCGATTTCCTGTTGGATGGCAGCGCGTAGTTTGAGCAATTCTTCGACGACGGGTGTTGCCGCCCCTTCACTGTCTCCTGTGAATGCTGGATCAGGGGTGGGAAATCTTTCCAGATGAATGGGGGATTTGTGCCCTAGGAATTCCCAGGCTTCATCAGCGGTGTAAACGAGGATGGGTGCGAGCAGTCGCGTCAGGCTTTCAAAGACTCGGGCCATGGCGGTTTGGGTAGCGCGTCGTTTGGTGGAGTCGGAGGATTCGCAATACATGCGGTCCTTGGTGATATCGATGTATAGACTGCTGAGATCGACGGCACAGAATTGGTTGAGGGTGTTGAATACTTTGCGGAACTCATATTTTTCGTAAGCCTCGCAGCATTCCTGAATCACGGTTTGCAGACGCTCGAGAATCCACTGGTCGATCAGGGTGAGTTCGTCATTGTCCACGGATTGGGTTTCAGCATCGAAGTCGTTGATGTTTCCCAAGAGGATGCGCAGGGTGTTGCGAATCCGGCGGTAGGTGTCGGCGGTTTGCTTGAAAAGGTTTTCATCGAAGGGGACTTCGTTTTGCCAGTCGACGCTGCTGACCCATAGGCGGAGAATGTCGGCGCCGTATTTATTGTAAAAATGGGCGGCGTCCATGGGCTTGCCTTTTTTCTGGGCATCCGATTTGGAGATTTTTTTACGATCCTTGTCGACGACAAAACCGTGGGTCATGACGGTTTTGTAGGGAGCGTTGCCGCGATAAGCAACACTGAGCATGAGTGAGGACTGGAACCAGCCACGGTGTTGGTCGGTGGCTTCGAGGTAAAGGTCAGCAGGGGTGTGCAGTTCGGGGCGCTTGTCGAGTACTGCCACGTGACTGCTGCCTGAATCGATCCATACGTCGAGGGTGTCGTGACAACGAGTGGTGCCGGCCGGCAGGCCGAGCTGTTCCGCCCACCAGGCATCGTCTTTTTCGAACCAGAGGTTGGTGCCTTGTTCCTCGGTGAGGTCGGCAACTTTGCGTGCGAGATCGGCATCGATGATAGGTTTTTCTTTGTCTTCGGCCGAAAAGAAAACCGGCAGCGGCACTCCCCAGGTTCTCTGGCGAGAAATGCACCAGTCAGGGCGTGACTCGACGGTGCCGTGGATGCGGTTGCGCCCCCAGTGCGGAAGCCATTCGACCTTGTCGATTTCTTCGAGCGCTTTGTCGCGGATTTTATCGATGCGAACAAAAAACTGTTCCACCGAGCGGAAGATGATTGGTGTTTTGGAGCGCCAGCAGTGGGGATAGGAGTGAAGGTAATCTTCGCGCGCGATGAGGGCACCTTTTTCCTGGAGCATTTCGATGATGCGCTCGTTCGATTTGAACACATGCACGCCAACCAGCTCGTCGATGCCGACTTCATCGGTGAACACGCCGAGATCATCTACAGGTGAGAGCAAGCCGAGGTCATTCTGCTGACCGGCAATATAGTCATCGGAGCCATGGCCGGGCGCGACGTGCACAGCACCGGTTCCGGCTTCATCGGTGACGAAGTCTGCGAGGATGATTTTCGATGTGCGGTCGAAGAGAGGGTGCGAAGCGGTTTCACCTTCGAGATCAGAGGGGTCGATTTTTTGTTCTTCGCCAGTCGGGCTGAATCCGGTTTTGGCGATGAAAGATTCGAGCAGTGGGCGGGCGATGATCAGGTCTTCGCTTACTCCAGTTTCCTGATGGGTGAAGGTGGAGCGAAGGTATTCAAAGCGTGACTGCAGGGCGATGCCGAGGTTGGCAGGCAGAGTCCAGGGGGTGGTGGTCCAGATGACGAGAGAGGATTGTCCGGCGAGGTCGCCGCTGGCGATTGAAAATTTGACGAAGATGGCGGGATCTTTTCGGTCTTCGTATTCGACTTCAGCTTCGGCCAAAGCCGTTTGGGCACCAAAGCTCCACAGCACGGGTTTTTTGCTGCAATAAACCAGATCGTTTTCGATCAGTTTAGCAAAGGTGCGGATGACGTCGGCCTCATAGCCGGGATCGAGAGTGAGGTAGGGATTTTCCCAGTCAGCAAAAATGCCCAAACGTCTGAAGGAGTGGCGTTGGATATCGATGAACTTACGCGCGTATTCTTCCGAGCGCCTACGGATCTCGGCGGGTTCGAGACCACGTGTTTTTTGCACAACTTTGAACTCGATAGGGAGTCCGTGGCAATCCCATCCGGGGATGAAGGGAGTGTGAAAACCTGCCATCGAGCGGCTTTTGATGACCAGATCCTTCAGCACCTTGTTCAGAGCAGTGCCCATATGCACGTCGCCGTTGGCAAATGGAGGGCCGTCGTGGAGCAGGAAGGTCGGAGCGTTTTCCGCCCGGCGCTGATCGATGATTTGACGATAAAGGCCCTGTTTCTCCCAGTTCTGCAGGCGTTCAGGCTCCCGCTCGACCAGATTGGCCCGCATCGGAAAGTCCGTGCTGGGCAGGTTCAAACTGTCTTTATAGGTATTGGATTGCTTCTTGTTGTCGCTCATGGCCTGGCCTTCTGGAAGGCGGCGGAAGGTAGCACTCATGGGGGGCGGGGACAATGAGCAAAATTTGGTAAAGCGTGAAAGTAATTATAATTTTGATATCCTCTATTGAGTTGCTGACCTTGTGATAGCTATGCGAGGTGGAAAACAAAGCTTGTAAAAAATATAGGCGTGTGTAATTCTGGTTTAACGAGGGGGTAGAGTTAATATTATAGTTATAATTGGATTGTGGTATCATGAAAAAAGGACAGCGCAAAATTGCATGGTTTTTCTGTGCTTTTCTTGTTCTTCAAATAGGGGTTCCAGTTGTTAAATTGTTGATTCCCGGGGCTCCCAGATTCGGCTGGCAAATGTTCTCAATTTCAGTGAGCCCTCCAAAGATGGTGATTGTAAAAAGTAATGGGGATGAGGAGCCTGCTGAATACTTGGATAGGATCGGATTTGTTCGTTCTGACCTTCCTTTTGAAAAAGCTGTGCCCAAGTATTTGTTCCGTACAATGCCTGGCATCAAAGCCGTTAAAATTCTACATGGAGGCGGGCAGGTGACCGTCATTGACCGGGCTCCATGATGAATTCATTGCAGAGGATTATATCCGCTCAAATTAGCGCAAGAGTGTTGGGGGTAGTGCGCTTGGGAATAGGGCTTGCCGCTGTGATTCGTGCGATAATTGGGTGGCAATACCTGGATGCGGTTCTAAACCCGCAAAACATACGTATGCCTAATTTTGAATGCTTGCCCCAGTTCCCCTACGCCTACGTGGATATCCTGGGAGCGCTATGGTTGGTGGTTTCGTTACTGTTCCTAGTTGGGTTTTATACCAGAACCGCCGGGGTTTTATTAACTATCATTATAGGCTTTGTCATTGGTATCGATTACCAATTATATGCGAGCCACTTGTATCTGCTTGCTATTTTGTGTTTTCTCTTAGCGCTGGGAAACAGTGGCAAGGCGTATTCAATCGATTCGTGGAGATGTAAATCTTCCGGAGAGGTGATTTTACTGCCGTTATGGCCTGCGCAACTCATGATGATTCAGGTGAGTATTGTTTATGCTTTTGCGGGGCTTTCAAAACTAAATCCTGGTTTTCTATCAGGCATGCTCATATATCCGTTTTTGCGTCAAGATGGATTTTTTGCATTTCCAGAGCAACTGCAGACGGTGGTGTTTTTACCGATAATGGCCGCAGCAGCGGTGCTTACAG
>JAADHD010000351.1 GCA_013152075.1 Verrucomicrobiota bacterium
GGTAGGTGTCCTGGTAACGCTTTAGCAAATGGCGTTCGATTCGGTGGTGGTGCAGGGTTCGGGCTTCGGATTCGACAAATTCATAATTCCCTTCCCAGTCAGGTCGTTCTTCTTCACGGACAAAAGGGGCCATGAGAATTCCTCGGCCACGATCACGCGCTAGAGGGATGATGACGGATTCGGGAGATTCATGAAAGAGTAAATCACTGATAAGAACCCGCATAGACTGAGCGCGTAAAGGAACTTGCCGGAGTTCGGGAAAAGCGGAGGCGGTTGTTGGAGAGAGTTTGTCGGCTTGCTCCATCCAGGCAGGACTGTGAATCATGTCGTTTTGGAAATGCAGGTGTTCACCACCTTTTACCACGGAGGTGGAGAGGGATGCACCCGCTTTGATGGCTGCGTGAATGGCGAAATAAAATAGTTCTAGTGATCGAGTCCACTTGCTCTCAGTGATTTTCATAGATTCAGAAATATCGAGCACAACGTCGACCATTGGCCGAACTTCTTCACGATATAACTTCATCGAATAGTTTCCTGTTCGCGCATAAGCCTGCCAATTTATGTGGCGGGGATCGTCTCCGGGCATGTAGGAACGGTGGTCTTGAAAGTCGAGCGAGCTGCCAACACCGGCGCCTTGGAAGTCGCCGACCTGGCCGCGCCATACTTGGTGTTGTAGTGGGAGTTTGAATAACTCGGCGAAAGTCTGCGCCCGTGAGCTGATGGAAACAAGTGATGAAGGGGCGGGGTTCATCTGAGCAGGCGGTCAACTTTGAATTGGTCTTTTTCGCTTAAGGGCTTATTGCCTGCGCGCATACTTTTGTAGAGAGGAAGGCTGCGCCAGAATGGAATAGCGAGGCTTAGGAGCGTAAAAATGGTAGATGCCAGCAGGAAAAACATGGGGGCATTTTTCCCTGTGGAGCTACTCAATGCGGCTATTGAGATAGCGGGAATGGGGAAGATCCAAAACAATTTATCATGGAGCCCGGACATGGATTGGGATGCGGCGCTGATGAGCACGGTAACGATTAAAGTGCAACTTTGGATCAACATATACATGCCGAACATCTGCTTGCTGTTGGGAATGAAGAGGTGGATGAAGATGAGTGGGTAGGTCAGCGCGCCAATCCAGCTGATGATAACAGCCCAGGTTTGAAGTGACCAGGAAAGGGCAGGGTTGGTAGTGAAAAAAGTGAGGCTGAGAAATACAAGAGCGCTGGCGCTTAAGAATAAGATGCCGGTGTGCCAGCCCGGCGCTAAGAAATATTTGGTGATAGAGAACAAGCGTCTTTTTTCAAAAGGCTGGATGACGCTTGGAAGTAGGGAAGGGCGTTCGGTGATCGCGTCAATCCAAGCCAGCGCGATGGCAAGGCCCGCGAGAGTAAGCACTAGTTCGTCTTCGACTCCTGCGAACGACATCAGCAATATGACGGCCACAAAAGTCAAGGTTATCAGGCGTTTTCGGGTGGAGTGGTTTTCTGCCTGTGGCGCAATTTGGCTGGCACCAAGATCAAGTAGGAAATAGATAGCATAGATGCCGGCGATAATGAAGGTGAGGAAGGTCCACCAGAACCCGGAAGTGGTGATGCCGCCGCCAAACATGCCGCTGCCGCCATAAGCTCGGGCAACTGAATATCCCATTATCAGGCTGAAAGAAAACATGCCTGAAGCGACCAGAATGAACCCGCGTAATAAAGTCGAGCGATAGCCGGAAAACCCTACAGCAATGGCTGTAAGCAGAGCTGATGCAAAAAAAGCTAAAAATAAGATTAGAAATTCATGGATCAGGTCGACTCCGCCGAAAAAATAGCGCATGACGAGGTACGGCAGGATGCTGATAACTAATAAGGCGGTTTGCGACATCAAGGCCGTCCATTTTCCTAGAGTGATACGCCAGGCACTCAATCGCGTGAGCTGTATCAGATCCATGGTGTTCAGCTGAAGCTCGGAAGTCAGCGCATTGAATCCGCGGATCGGCATGGCGACTAGCAAGGTTGTGATGAGGAAAAACCAGAAAAATCCACTGATGGCTCCGGTATCACCTTCCGCAGCGGCGCCGATAAAAACGGTGAATACCATGAAAACCTGCAGGAGAATGAAAGAAGAGGTGAATAGGTTGGTGCGCAGTCCTTGGCGCAGTTCTTTCACCAGCATAGGGCTGAATCGATCTGAGAAATCGGTGAGTGGAGAGGCTGGCATATATTTAAGGAGTCAGGAGATTGTGGAGCGGGTAATTATTGTTTACGGATGCGAGGATACTCTTAATTAAGTTTCGGCGGTTTTGCGGCCTTGGCTTCCTGGGCTTCGATTTCTCCGAGGATGTCGATGAAGGCATCTTCGAGTTTGCGTTCTTCTCGGTGGAACTCGACCACTGAAAGGCCGTCTTTGATCATCCTGCCGAGTACGCTGGCAATCACTTCAGGCTCGACGGATTCCACTTCTAGGCGAACACCATTTTTCAGTGTTTCTTTTAACTTTACGATGGGTGACATTTGCGCCCACTCGGCAATTTTTTCTTTATTTCCATGGATTTCAACCCTGATGATGGTGGTGCCACTACCATCTCTTTTCAGGCTTTCCGCGCTGCCTTCATGGATGATTTTCCCTTTATTAATGAATAGCAGACTGTCACACATTTCAGCGAGTTCAGAAAGAATGTGTGAGCTGATCAGTACTGTTTTTCCATCCTCGGCTAAAATGCGGATGAGGTGTTTGAGCTCAACCCGTGCTTTGGGATCAAGTCCGGCAGCAGGTTCGTCGAGGATGAGGACATCGGGATCGTGGATCAAAGCTCGTCCGAGGCAGAGGCGTTGGCCCATGCCTTTGCTGAGCGTGTTGATCAAGCGATTGGAAAGCGAATCGAGGTCGGTGAAATCCATTATGTCGGTCACGCGGTCTATCCGGTCTTGTCCGCTGAATCCCAGCGCGCGGGCAAAAAAATCGAGATACTCGATCACCGTCATGTGACTGTAAGTGCCGAAACTATCAGGCATCCAACCGATCTTTGAGCGCACTTTGGCAGGGTATTGCACGACGTCAATGCCACCTATTTTAACGGTTCCCCGAGTGGGGTAATCCAAGGTAGCGAGGATGCGCATGGTGGTCGTTTTTCCAGCGCCGTTGGCGCCGACAAATCCTACGACGGTTCCTGGGTTTATTTTGCACGACACCCCGTCAACGGCTTTCAAGTTGCCGAAGTTTCGGTGAAGGTTGAGGACTTCAATTGCGGGTATAGAGGAGTCGGGCATCTTATTTCGCGGGATTTTCGTCAGCGGCGGGTTTTGTGGAAGAAGGGCGGTCAACGACCGGGCCAAAAATTAGAGCGCTCGCATTGGCCCACTTGACCGAATCGAGGGTTTCGATAAAACCTGTTTTAGGGTCATGGCTGACCGCAAAAAAGTGTCCTGGCTGATGGGAGATATCGCGCGTTCTTCTGCGGAAGGAATGATCTCCGTCTTTTGTGTCGTAACCTGAGGAGAGGGCGTCAGTGAGCGGAATCCACCATTTACCCAATGCGCTGCGGGAGGAAGGTTCAAGTATGATCTCACTGCCAGGTGAGATTGGGCTGGTTTTTGATTTCCAAACTCGTCCCCCTTCGCCGACATAATACAATTCCTCAACGGTAAACTCTAGACTCGAAAACAGTATTGGGGCTTGATCGGTTTTGGCGGGTGAGGTGAGTTCTATTCGGGAGCGTGTCGGTTGCACCGTTTGAATGACTTGACCTTGTTCTGTTCTGCTACGGAACCAGTCGCCAGCGAATTGGTTGGCAGTAAACGAGAATTGAGCAGTGTTTGAAAAATTGATTTTATGACTCCATTGGGAATCGGCGAGTTGGACCTGAGAAATGGAACTGGAGTCAGATAGCTGAAAATTGTTGCCCAGTAAAACACCCGTTCGACTGATTTGTTCCTGGGTGATGTAGGCTCTTTTTTCATCAGGGGCACTTTCGAGGTTCATTACCAGCATGCGTCGACCGTCACCACCGAGGCCGTCTTTAAACAGGATGATTCCCATTACGAGGAAGCTGGCGGTCAGGGAAATAATGGGCGTGGTGATGAAGAGTCGTTGGCGCCGACCGGGTTTAGCCAAGGAAAACAGATTTACCGGTCCAACGACGACACTGAATATAGTTAGGATCAACATGACGAGCAAAGGGTTGAAACTTTTCATGCCAAAGGTGTTCTGTAGTTCCCAATGGTCGGTGTATGCTTCGGCGAAATCGGTTCGCCGCAGGGCGGCCTTTTTTAAGGTGTTGTGGGTTTGCTCCAGCTTGA
Source organism: Verrucomicrobiota bacterium (assembly GCA_013152075.1). GTDB lineage: Bacteria > Verrucomicrobiota > Verrucomicrobiia > Verrucomicrobiales > DEV007 > JAADHD01. Next base: position 4,275 of record JAADHD010000351.1, read on the forward strand.
CATCTTTGCCATTCCACCCGTGCAGTTCAATTGAACCGTAGCTGTGTTGTGCCCGGCTGACGTTTCCGAGAAAGGGTAGGCGATCAAAGCCCAGCGAGCCAAATTGGGAGGCTCGATTACTGGATGTTGTGTAGATCTGCAGGATGCCGCCAAAGCGGTTCCATTCCAGGATGGCCTTCTGTACGGCGGGCCGGAGCTGGAGCCATTCGTCGGAAGCAATCATGATGGCGTCATATCCAATGAATGCCCGCCAGTCATCTGGCAGCAGTTTGATGTCAAAGGAGCTGGCAAAAGGGGGGGCGCTTGACGTTGATGTTGCCATTGACGTGGAAGATGTTGTTGTCCCTTTGCTGCGTTTATCTTTCAGATAATTGCTCAGCAGGGTTTGGTTTTTGGCTGCCAGTTTTTCACTGATTATGATGTTGGGCCAACCGGCTTCAAATTGCTCTGAGTGATAGGTATTGAGGCTGGGTAGACCGCTGGCTTGTATGCGAATGTTCTGTTGGCGGTAGGTTGAATGTTTGAAATTCCAGGGAACTGGAACTAGTATTTCCCGGTCGACTTCTTTGCCAGCTTCGACGGGCACTTGAAATGTGGAGGAATAAGCCAGAGAGCCTGAAACTTCGAAATTAAGTTTCCATAACCGGTCTCGGGCGGTGTCATTATTGATGACTACGCGAATCGTCTGGAAGCCGTGAGTAGGGCCTTTGGAGAAGGGGCTGCTGAGTGAAATCCGGGTATCTCCGTTTTTTGGGTAGGTATGCCGGTAAATGGAATTTTGCGCCGATGCAAGTTCGGGGAGTATCAGCAGCAAGCCTGATACTAAGTACAGGAGAAAGGCAATTGGGCGTTTGTCGGTGATCATACGGAACAAATTTGAGCGGAAACGAAAATCAGGGTCAAGCGGTGGCGGTTTGATTTTCTTTTAATGATGCCGGGGTATCGAGATCTTGAGTGGGAATTTCCTTGAGTAGGTCTTCGATGATGTTGCGGCAGGTGGCTCCGTCGATTCGGGTTTGATATTCGAGTACGATGCGATGTTGTAAAACAGGAATAGCCACTGCCTTGATGTCTTCAAAACTGGCGTTGATTCGGCCATTCATCAGTGCGCGTGCTTTGGCTGCCGAAGCCATGCTCAATGCGGCTCGTGGACTTGCTCCGAAGCGAATGCGTTCGGCAATTTGCGACTGACCGGTGTGTGTGCCGTCAACCAGTCGAGCGATATAGTTGGCGACCACGTCGGGTAGATAAATATCGCGAACTGAGTTCATAATATCCGTTAGGGTTTTGGCGTCCATGACAGGCTTGACTTCGGGCTCGATGCCGAGTTCTCGATGCTTGACGATTCGCTCCAGGGTTTCGGCGTTATTGCGGGGAACTTCGAGTTTGAATAAAAATCGGTCGAGTTGCGCTTCTGGAAGTGGGTAGGTTCCTTCCAGTTCGATGGGGTTTTGCGTAGCCAGAACAAAAAAGGGATTGGGTAATTCGTGTCCCTCGCCAAGCACGGTGACGCGGCGCTCTTGCATGGCTTCGAGCAGGGCGGATTGAGTTTTGGGGGAGGCTCGATTGATCTCATCGGCAAGCACCAGATTGGCGAACAGGGGGCCTGGTTGAAAAACAAATTCGCGTCCTTTGGAGGTTTCCTGGAGAACCGGGTTGCCGGTGATGTCGCCAGGCAAAAGGTCGGGAGTGAATTGAATGCGTTTGGTTTCGATCTGCAGGGCTTTTGACAAGGAGGTGACCAACTCTGTTTTGCCAAGGCCCGGTAGTCCTTCAAGCAGGATGTGGCCCCGCGCGAGCAAACCGGTGATGGTGAGGTCGATGAGGGCTTCTTGTCCGAATAGGACTCCGTTCAGGGTTTCACGCAGCTTGTCGATTCCAGTAGCGTGTTTTTTGATGTCTTCTTCAGAGATGGGCACGGGTGGAGAATTAGGAATTAAGAATTAGGAATTAGGAATTGAGAATGTGAGTATAGCTTGAAGTAGGAAGTTAAGGAGTTTTAAAATAGCGTTTCAACAATTCTTTTTCTGCGGGCAGTAGTGATTCTTTCCAGATGGTATCACCGCCCTGGCCGGTGGATTTCACTGCGCCCGCTTGTTGAGGGGCGAGTTTGTTTTTATCGACTTCGTGTTCGGTTTGGCCGAGTCCGATTAAGTCGCCGGGTGCGGCGCGGGAGAAGTCCGGGTTGTGAACGGATTCGAGATTGTTGGTTCCAAGATTATTGGGATCACCAAGGGTGATCGGGGCTTCACCGGGGCCGCGGGTGATGCCGCCTCGTCCGGGGCCTTGGCCATTTTTTTTCATGAGGTAGGAAATCATGTCGCTTTCGCCGAGTCCCTTGCCCTGGCCTTTTCCGTAGCCCGCTTTTTTGCACGCTTGGGCGCCTTTTTTCAATTGCTTGCGCAGCTGGTCCATTTGTTCCTTACTCAACTGGCTCATATCTTTCAGTTTCGAAGGGTCGATGTTTTTCAGCGCTGTCATTAATTTTGAATCGAGCGGAAGCTGGCCGAGCCCCAGGTTTTTCATCGCCTGTTGGTATTCCTGGAGAAGTTGGTTTTTGGTGGATTCGGTCATTTGACTCGAAAAATTCTGGAAGGCATTCAAATCGCGTTCCGTATCATTGAGGTCAGCGCCCAGTTGTTCGATTTGTTTACTGAGCGCGTCACGCAGGCTGTCGGAGGCCTCCATGCTACTGTGGCTGAACCAATCTTCCTTTGGTTGCGCACGTAGTTGTTCGATTTTCTCCCGCACATCATCGAGGGCTTGTTCTTCTACAAGATCAGTTTCTTCCAAGGTCTCTAACCAGTTTTCCATTTGTTCCCACGACAGCGGTTGGCTTGCTGGGGGGAGTGAGGTTCCCTGGATGATGGTTACTGGAATGAGGAAGGCTGCCAGGATTACCAGGGTGGAAACAATGAATGGAGTCAGTATTCGGGGCCAGTGCCAGTTGAGTCCGGAATTTATGGTTTCGGTGGAGGGGGCTTCGGGCCAGTCGCCGATTCCATGATCTGCGGTTGTCAGCGCGTTGTTCAAGTGTAGTTGATCATCCAGTCGGGCGAGGGTGTCGCGTTTGTGAACAAAGCGACGTCGAGAGGCAAACCATGCAGCGACGCCGAGAAGCAGGAGGGCAGCTGTAAAAGTGCTGAGTAAAACTGTTGTGGAGAGGGATTCAGTGTTAGAGCGCAGGTAGAGAATGGTGCCGGACATGATGATTGAGAGTCCGACAAGCATGGGGGTGAAGCGATCCAGCCACCAGGCGACATTGATTTTCGTCTGGGTGCGGCGGGCGATATGGCTCCAGGCCAGGGATGGATCTGATTCAGACATGTTTGAGAGAGGTGTTTAAAAATCAGGCTAACGTGATTGCGTGTGGACTGTAAAGGGGGATTAGATAGAAAATTTCCTATGAACTTATACTGCACTTTAGGGCTAATTCTTTCAAGGCATATCGCCCTGTCTTTACTGTTACCTATGTCCCCGGTCAATCAGTAACCCATGTCCCCGGTCCGCCGCCCTACAAGGGGTGTCTTTTTCTCTTGGGAGGGATATAGGAAAACAGTTTTTTGCGCCAGCCACATATTCAAATACATGGTATGATCAACTCGACCCTGGGAATTTTGTTACCTTTAACTAAGGAGATAAGCATTCCTTAAATTATTGGATTTTCGTTATACATCGTTCATCCATTTTTTTTCTATTTGGATACCGGCGTATTTGAAGTGATTTCAAAAATTACTAAGATCATCAAAAACAAAAAACATCCGGAGTTGTTACGTGCCAAATTAATATCGGGTCGAGTTTCATAATTGACGTCGGTGGATTTTTCGAAAATTATCACACTGACATCGGGTAAAGTGACCGCTGCTGTAGTAAGTGAGCTATAGTCACTGGGCTTTACGATGGGGCTCAAATTCAAAGAAATGAACCGCGGATAGCACAGTCGCAGCGTAGCGTTTGTTCGATCACTTTCTTTGTGGGTGTTTGACGTATTTCACTCCAGTCAATCCCTCCATATCAGCATCCTGTGTGATCAAATCTGCGGAGTATTGCCGAGCCGTCGTGTATATAATACCGTCCGCCAGAGGTAGTTTGTGCCTGTGGCTTACTTCTGCTGCCAAAATCGAAAGCTGACCGTCAAGGGCGACAACCTTGCCCTGTTTCATTACTACAGCCACCGCTAATGCATCCGACTCAGAGGATTCTCTCAACATCCATCTGTAAACCTCGGTGAGGATGATCGATGGAACAATTAAGTCACTGGTTTTCTCAATGGCCGGTGCAAAATATTTAGTATTGGCTCCGTCTATGAAATATTCGATCCATCCTGAAGAATCGACTACCGTAGGCATCTGTCTCCCTCTCTCTCAAATGTGTTCTTTAGCCCTTTGAGGAATCCCTTCAAGTCGGTTGCTGGTCTAACGGGTACGAGCTCAATTCTACCCTCCAACTCAATGAGTTCTATCTTATCGCCTGGCGTCAGAGAATACCTCTCTCTGACGGCTTTGGGGATGACGACCTGGTATTTCGGGGATATTGTTACAGCTGGCATATCGATAGGCTTATCGTAATACCAAATGTCGATCGATGCAAGGCGTGTTTCTTATTGTTATCGTCGAGCTCACCCAGCACTGAGCAGGGAGCGAGCGTGAACGAAGGGGTGACTTCCAATATTCTGAAATAACTGTAATGGATCAAGTGAATACCCGCATAAAGTTTAAGTGATGCTGCATCCGCCAATAAAGAGTCGGTAAAATAAAGTCCAATACCTTCCTCTATATCTTCATAGAATTGACGACCTTCTTCTAAGTCGCTGATGGCCTCTTCAAGAAAAACAACCTCAGAAATAGTCATCCTTGCAGGCGGCGCTTGGTTTCTTCCAAAGAAATAAAT
>JAADHD010000221.1 GCA_013152075.1 Verrucomicrobiota bacterium
CCTCATACCATCAGGCGCTGGTTCAAAAAAAACTATGATATGACTTTTCATCAGTTTCAGAGAATGCTGAGAATCAACTACGCGTTCACTAATATCCGGAAAGGGGAATCGGTTACTTTTTCTGCCTTTGAGAGCGGATATGAATCGCTGAGTGGTTTTAATGAAAGTTACCGTTCGATTTTTGGTGAGTCGGCGAGTAAATCTAAGCATAGAACAGTGGTCAATACCTTGCGATTCAGCTCGCCCATCGGTAGCCTGATCGCTTGCGCCAGTGAAACGGGTGTTTGTTTTCTCGGCTTTGTCGGACAGAAAAAACTGGAGGAGAATGTTGCTGCTATTCAGAAGGAACTGAATGCTGTCATGATCCCTGGGCCGAATCCTCATTTGACTCAGGTTAGGAAAGAGGTGGGCGAATATTTCAAGGCAAGCCGAACCAGATTTTCCGTGCCATTGCATCTCATAGGCACGGATTTCAGGAAACGGGTTTGGGAGGCGTTGTTGAATATTCCCTATGGGACAACGCTCACTTACGGCCAGCAGGCCTCAACTATGAATCATGAAAGGGCCGTGCGCGCGGTAGCATCGGCAAACGCAATGAATAAAATCAGTATCATCATTCCATGCCATAGAGTTATTGGGGCAAACGGTGAACTTTCAGGGTATGCGGGGGGATTGCCCAAGAAACAATGGTTATTAGATCTAGAAGAAACGAATTCAGGACGAAAACATTGATCTTCACTTAACGAAATATGGATCAAATTGTTAGCACCACTATTCCGATACCGGATAAGTTCTCTTTCAAAGAAACGCTGGCATTCCTTGATAGGGGTTTTGATGAGTGTCTGTATTTTGTTTCCGAAGGGATCGTATCAAAATTGCTCACGTTTCCAGATGGTGACGGAATTTTAAGGGTCTTCCAGAAAGAGAATGTTTTGCAGATTGAGCTACAAAAAGAGCAAGTGAGTGATGGAGATATGGAGGGCGTGAAGGCCTTGGTATCAGATTGGTTCGATCTGAATCGGAATATCACCCCCTTTTACAACTTGCTCACTAAACATCCGATCTTGAGTCATTTTGTGAAAGATTTTTACGGTAGTAGATTGGTAGGTATCCCCGACCTATATGAGGCGATTTGCTGGGCTATCATCGGTCAACAGATCAACCTGGCTTTTGCTTACAAAGTGAAGAGATCCTTGGTTGAGGAATATGGCGAACGAAAGGTCTTTGGAGATCGGGTTTATTACACCTTTCCAACACCGGAAAGATTAGCCCAAGCAAGTAGGAAAAAGCTGCGGGCCTTGAAATTTTCCAGACAAAAAATTGATTACCTAATCATCATCAGTAGAATATTCGCTAATGGAGAAATGAGTAAGGCGATTCTGAGAGCTTTTGATTCTAAAAAAGGAAAACTGACTAAGCTGATGGAGATCAAAGGGATTGGGATTTGGACGGCCAATTATGTGTTGATGAAATCAATGGGGGAGATGTCTTGTATCACCTATGGAGACGCAGGTCTAAATAAAGCCGTGAACAGATTTTTTGACACTGGCAGCAAACCTGATAACGGTAAAATTGATGATATATTCAAAAATTTCGCCGGTTGGGAATCGTATCTGAATTTTTACCTTTGGCGCTCGTTGGAGTGATTCTTTGTATTTGAGCTTCAATTTCTATCAGCTCAGTAACGTAGTTGTCGCAACAATGATTGATTTCTCGGGGAAGGCAAAGCCATGCAAAGCCAACCTTCGTATTACGAGGGTTGTTTTGGACTACAGCAACACCTGAACCTACCTTCATCTGCAATACTGGCAGAACCGTCAGATATGGACAAAGGAGCCAGGCTTTCATAGCTGCTTACACCTCCTCAGAATTTCGAGGAAAAAATGGAGCGGGTAGTGAGAATCGAACTCACGTAATCAGCTTGGAAGGCTGGAGCTTTACCACTAAGCTATACCCGCATTTCACAGATTGAAGCCTCAACGAGAATCATAAAAAAAGCCAAGAACTATTCAACAAAAGTTAAAGATTTTGTTCTCTCAATGATTTCCGCTGGTCTCTCGACCTGCGTAACGCTTGCGCGAGCTATTTCCTACGCCAAATTCACCGCTCTGCCAAGTCTTTTTGATTCCAAATTTTCCAAAATTGTCCGAGAATCGCCCCTGTGCTGGATTCGCTTTTTTCATCATCACCTACATCACGACACGGAAATTGGCTTTCCCGTGATCCACTGGCTCTGGCTGCCCTGGCCGCCATCGTCGGCATACTACTTGCTGACTACCTCGCGCTTCAACTTGTCTGGCTAATAATAAGCATTGTTATTTTGAGTATTTTTGCATTTTATTGCAGACGCAACACGCTGCCGCTCGTCGCGCTCACCGCCGCCACATTCGCCTTAGTCCACACCTTAGAACTGCGCTGGATTGGCAGCCTGCCACAAGCCGGTGCACTGCAATTGGAATCAGCGGCGGCGGATACGACGGATTTCTCTTCTCAGGTTTCTGCACTGGGCCTCGTGATCAACGAGCCTTCGATCAGCCCGGGATTACGACGAGCCACTTGTTTGTTGCAACTGAGTTCCCTGACGGTTGGCAACCAACACTTTACCGCCCGGAATCATATTCGAATTCGCATCGATCAACTACCCAGGTCCCTGCGCGATATCGCATACGGTGACACGCTACGAATCAGCGGTCAGATTTATCGTTTACCCGAGGGCCGCAACCCCGGTTCATTTTCACCGGCAGATTTTTATCGGCGTTCGAATGGTGCCATTGCCGAGATCCGTTGCCACCCTGGACATTCCATCGAACGCCTGCATAAGGGCGGTGGTAATGGCCTTATACGTATCGCTCACCGCTCCCGTGACTGGCTCGCTAAAACGATCACCCAAGACCTCGATGATGATCCCGCCACTGCATCCATCATCACAGCGATGGTGCTGGGAGCCCGCGAAGATACGCCGGAAGCTATCGAAGAACAATTTCGCCTCAGTGGCGCCCTGCACATTTTTGCTGTCAGCGGTTTACACATTGGACTGTTTGGCTTGATCATCTGGCAGTTATTAAAACTTTTCCGCGTGCCAAGACGAGTCGCTGTATGGCTCATTATTCCAGCCATTATATTTTACGCCATCGTTACCGGACTGCGCCCATCCGCCTGCCGCGCTGCTGTCATGGGTTCCATCGTGCTGTTTTCCCTAATAGCAGGTCGACGCCCCAGGCTGATCAACAGCCTGGGATTGGCGGCTCTTCTTCTTCTCGCTTACGACACCCAGCAATTATTCCTGCCTGGATTTCAACTCTCTTTCACCGTTCTGACCGCCATCGCCACTCTCACTCCATTTCTCATGAATTTTTTCGGGCACCCATTTGAAATCGATCCGTTTATTCCTCGCCGACTTGTTTCTCGATTCCGCTTACTCCTAAGTCAATCCGGCGGCAAAGTGGCCAACTATCTTAGCGTCTCCCTTGCCGCCTGGCTGGGCTCTCTGCCGCTGATCATTTATCATTTTCAGCTCGTCACTCCTGTTTCCATCCTGGCCAACTGCTTCCTGGTTCCAATGGCGATGTTAGTCCTGAGCCTGGCCGTCATGAGCCTGAGCGCTTCACTTGCGCAAATGAGTTTTCTCTCGACTCTTTTCAACAATACCAACTGGCTGGCAGCTAAAACATGCAGCCTTCTCACTGCATTTTTTGCCAGCCTGCCGGGCGGACATTTTCACTTCAGCTTTACCCCACCCCCCGTCAATACCGAGCACCCTGTTTACATCGCCACCTTAGACACCGGCAGCACCGGAGCCTGCCATTTTATCTCCTCGAGAAATCCCCCGGACGCCTTGTTTTCTAGGCGATCTTCCTTTCTCATCGACACTGGCAGTTCAAGAAATTTCCAATACACCACCCATCCATTTTTCCGTTACCGCGGCATTAATCAATTCCGTAGCCTCTACCTCACCCACAATGATGCCCAACACATCGGAGGCGCCACACTGATCGCGTCGCGCTATCACCCAGAGCAAATTTTCACACCTCCCCTATTGGACTCTTCCCTGTCCATGAAAAACTTAACCCCGGTCCTGTCGGAACAGCAACTTACACTGACTGCCCTGACCACTGGAAAAATCATTCAGACGAATTCGGGAATAAAAATAGAAACCCTGTTTCCCCCTCAACAAAAATCACCCGGACCACGAGCTGACGACAACAGCCTTGTGCTACGCTTGCACTGTTCAGGGTGGCGCATCCTGTTCATGGGCGACGCCGGATTTGAAACTGAAAAATGGCTGCTCGAAAATAAAGCTGCGCAGCTAGCCAGCGATGTAGTGATCAAAGGACAACATGGGTCTGACATCTCAGGGCTTGCGGAATTCCTCCTGGCAGTAGACCCGCTGGCAATAATTGCCAGCAACCAAAACTTTCCTATCACCGAACAAATCAGCCCAGACTGGCAAAAATTGCTGCACGAAAGAGGAATTGTATTATTCGATCAACAACAGAGCGGTGGTGTTGAGATTCTCGCTGGACCCGAATCCTTGAAAATTAAAGGCTACCTGAACGGTCAGTCACTGACTTTGAGCAAACGCAAACCCTGAATGTGACGCCCGGCCTCTTTCCACTGCCGCTCAAAATCAGTTTCAGCATAATAGAACGCATCCTCCGGCCAGTCTAAAACTTCAAAGCAGGGGCACTCTTCGACAGCTTCCTTCGCCACCTCAAAATACTCTTCGTGATCGGTCTTGAACAAAAACTCTCCGCCCTCTTTTAATAAATCCGCTACTGATTTTAAAAATTTTGGCTGAGCCATCAAGCGCCGTTTGTGATGTTTCTTCTTCGGCCAGGGGTCGGGAAACAGCAGATGCACCCGCTCCGCAGACCCTTTTGGTAACAACCATTCCACCGCATAAGTCGTCTCCAGGCGCAAAGCTCGAATATTACCCAAGCCTGCACGATCACTACGTCGGCAAACCTTTCTCACCCGTCCCAGTAAGCGCTCAACTCCGAGAAAATTTCTTTGCGGAAACTTTTCAGCCATCGACTGCAGAAACCGCCCATCTCCACACCCCAGATCAATTTCCAGGGGAGCGTTCGAACCATCAAACAGTTCTTCCTCCCTCAGGCGTTGGAACAAGGTTTCCGGATATAGCTCCAGATGGAAGGGTTCAAATTCCGCCGTGCTCATCTTTCATCAGGCCTCCACCGCCACCGGCGCATCCACCCACTTGCCGTGCTCACGAATCAACTCCACCAACTGATCCACAGCTTCACTTTCAGGGATATTAAACTTCACCGCTTCTTTCCCCACATACAAATTGATCTTGCTCGGCGCACCTCCCACATAACCAAAATCCGCGTCTGCCATTTCGCCCGGGCCATTCACAATGCAACCCATCACCGCAATGCGAACTCCTTTCAGATGTCCGGTCGCCTCACGAATCAACTGGGTTGTGGACTGTAAATCAAATAAGGTCCGCCCACACGAGGGGCATGCCACGTAATCCGTTTTGAAAATCCGTGTCCCTGCCGATTGTAAAATATTATAAGCCAATCTCAACGACGCCTCGGCATCAGCTTCGCCACGAACCCACAAGGCATCACCAATACCATCACATAACAACGAACCCACTCTCGCACTCGCCGCTAGCAGGGCTTCGTCGACATTCGAATCCGGCACAGCATCCAATTGGTCTTTTAACAAAATCGGATGGCGAACCTGTATGCGTGACGCCAACAAACGATACGCTGCCACCACCGGCAATTCCACCCCATCTCTCACCGCCACCATTACCGAATCTGCCCTGTCGTTGAGCGCTGACACATCGTCATCATCCTGCGGATCAATTTCACAAATCAGATCGCCAGCATTCTCCACTACGATCTCCGGTTGAAATTCTCCCAGAGTCTCTCGCCGATCCTTCACCGCATCAAACACTTCCTTGCTGGAGACAATCCTCACAGTTTGCTCACCGCCCAAGGCAAAACCATCAATCGTCATTTCCTCGGCTTGCCTCCGATTGAAATCAAAAGGATCGTAACTAAGCGAATACTGATCGAGGGCCGCGTTGTTCTCACTTCCACCACTCCCTTCCTGATCTACCCACTTCACCAAAGCCTGAGCCACGGGAATTTCGTGAATCGAATCCTCCGTCAAACTCACTCGGATCGTATCACCAATACCATCTGCCAACAAGGACCCGATACCTATCGCGCTCTTAATACGCCCATCCTCACCATCCCCTGCTTCGGTCACTCCTAAGTGGAGTGGATAATTCCAATCTTCGCCCTCTTCCAACAGGCGCGCAGCGAGCAAACGATAAGCTTCAATCATCACTTTGGGATTGCTCGCCTTCATTGAAAATACAAATTCATGATAGTCGTGATTTCTCGCAATACGCGCAAACTCGAGAGCACTTTCCACCATTCCCAAAGGCGTATCGCCATAGCGATTCATGATCCGGTCACTCAATGAACCGTGATTAGTTCCAATCCGCATCGCCACGCCGTTTTCCTGACAACGTTTCACCAGCGGGGTAAAAGCTTCATCAATCCGGTCGAGCTCCTGCTGATATTCTTCATCCGAATACTCCAGCACCTGGAATTTTTTCTTGTCCGCATAGTTGCCTGGATTCACTCTCACCTTCTGAACCCACTTGGCTGCCTCCATGGCGGCATCAGGCTTAAAATGAATATCCGCCACCAGCGGCACCTCACATCCTGCCGCTCGAATTCCGGCTACGATAAATTCTAAATTTCGGGCAATTTTCCTCGTCTGAGCTGTCACCCGAACGATCTCACAACCCGCTTCCGCCAACTGCAGTGACTCACGAATGCAGGCATCCGCATCACGGGTATCACTGGTCAGCATCGACTGCACCCGATTGGGATTTTTACCCCCAATCCCAATACCTGCCACCATAACTTCGCGAGTCGATCTTCGCGAATAGCTGAAATAGCCAGGGCAGTAATTCATTGCTGCGATTTTGACGGGCTCTGGTCCCTGACGGAAAAGCTAATCACTTGTTTTCGGTAGCCTTGGGGCTGTCACCTTGTTTGGGACCAAATCGTAGTGTTGCCTCCTCACCTTTTCCCCTCACCCGGTCGCCCACGTCCTTCATCGTCACAAAAGCCATAAAGCCAAGCAACAAAATCACAAAAGCGGTCTGAATCATCTCAAGCACGCGGAACTTCATAGGTTTTCTACTGACCCATTCGAAAAACGCCATCATGATGTGCCCCCCGTCCAGAACAGGAAATGGCAACATATTCAGCACAGCCAGATTCACATTCATAATCACACTAAACCAGAGCACCAAGCGCCAGCCATCCTTCATGCTAAACAAATCGTAATACAAACCCATGATTCCCACCGGCCCGCTAAGGTGACTCACACTCACTTCCGACTTCGGCGTGACAATCGCGCCCAGAGTGTTTTTCATCATCATCAAGCTGTTGGCAACTTGCTCAAAAATCCCGGGATAAACCATCGTGCGGATTCCAGCTCCGTCCCAGAAAATACCCGAATGCGGCTTCTTCGCATCACTCGGCTCCAAGGGCAAGCGAGGCACCACCGTAACTTCAAGTTTCTCTTTGTTTTTGCCGCGAATAATTGAGTAGGTCACCGCTTTCTCAGGATTCGCTTTTTCAGTGTTAAAAATATCTGAAAGCGTCGCTATTTGTTTGCCGTTTATCTTCTCGACAATGTCTCCAGGCTTGAGGCCTGCTTCGAGACCAGGCCCCGGATCAGCCAGTGCCATGATAACCGCAGTCGTTTGAGGTCCGATACCGATTTTTCGTAGCTCCGGCCTTTCGACAAAAGATTTCCACCATGCTTTGTTCTTCTTTTTCTCGGCAGTCGCCTTTTCCTTATCCGTCGGCATATCAATGGCAATGGTTTTCACCCCCTCACCAGGGCGGTCAACCTCTATCACAATAGGATTGCTTGTGCTCGAAGCGATACCCCACTGCACACTGTTTATCATTCCCAGAAATCGATCCACTTTTTGACCCTCGATCGTGAGAATCTTATCCCCCACTTTCAATTCAGATTTTCCCGCAGGCCCCTTGGGTGAAATCACCCCGAGTACTGTCGTGGAACTCGCCTCATTCGTCGGCTTGCCGACAAAAGACACCACCACCGCAAAACACACCGCTAACATAAAGCTGAATAAAGGCCCCGCAAAAGCAACAATGATCTTATCCAGCGGGGAAATCGGCGGCAACTCCCTAGGCTCTTCCTCTTCGCCATCTTCATTAACATTTTGACCCTCGATTGATTCCATCGGAGCCATTTGAGGCAAGGCCACAAATCCGCCTGCAGGGATTGACCCCAATCCATATTGCACCCCGTTTACAGTTTTTTTCCAAATAGGCTTCCCAAACCAGATCTGAAAACGATCCACCTGCAAGCCACGCCAACGTGCGGCAAGAAAATGTCCCCACTCATGCACCACAATGAGCAGGTTAAAGGTCATCAAAACGAGAAAAATCACCCCGATAGCTCGAAGAATTTGTATTACCGTGTCCATAATTATTATAAATCTGCCGGGCCGGTTCAGACTGGGCCTCAGCTTAGAGCGGCAGTCTAACACAACCCCGCCATATCTCAATCAGACAGAGGCTTTCGATCCATCCCGGACTTGTCCGACGCCCCTATCTGCCATATATATACTGTATTAAGGCGTCGCAAGGCGCTTATTTTGTCTAGCCCATACAACCAAACACGGCAACATGAACAAAACGTCAGCAATAATCTTTTTCAGTATCATTGTGATCGGAATTTTCATTTCCGTTTATACCTTGAGTAAACACGAGCCCCCGAGCGCAAGTTCGAACACAACCGCTAGCGCCGACTCAAGTCCTGCGACGGCAAGCTCCGCTCCAGTCGACAAACCTACCCCCAAGGCCTCAACGCCCAAAGTCGTGAAAGCGATGGCGGCAAGCAAAGACAAGAAGGCCGCGCCGAAGAAAGCTGCTGAAAAAAAGCCGCCGCCC
>JAADHD010000356.1 GCA_013152075.1 Verrucomicrobiota bacterium
GCCATCCCTCATCCTGAAATTTGGTGTGGAAATACACTCCTCCGTTCGACCCTTTGGTGGTCTTGGCTTTCAATTTAAGCTCGAAATTTTTGAAGTCAGCTCCACCGACTTTTCCTATGTAAAAAAGATGGCATCGCGGCCCGTCGACCACCAGCAATCCGTCTTTCACATTGAACGATCCGGGATTCTCAGAACCCGCTTTCCAGCCATTCAGATCTTTGCCATTAAAAATACTAACAAAACCCTCAGCGTCAGGTTTCGATTGCGCATTGGTCCAAGCCAGAGAGAAGACCAACAGTGTCAGGAGGTGAATTTTAAATGTTTTCATACGGAATGAAAACTAGAGCATCTAAGCGATGAAGCAATCTCAATTCGCATCCGTCTGATGACGTAAATGCGTAAACAACGAAATGAACTTCGTTAGCCCTCTCAAATCAAAAACCGCAAGCCCTAACGGCTTAATAAGCTCTTTAGCGAGACTGACCAAAACCACCAAAAGGCGATCCACCTTCCCACGACTCCGGCTGGTTCTGCGGAATGGTGCTGATCCTCTCATGGGGAGGCTTCGGTGTTTTGTCTGTTGCACAACTACTCAAAGACATCAACCCGCAGGCAGCAACTGATGCGAGAATGAACAACTTAGCTTGGCGTGTTTTCATTACAGGTGAAAAGTTTATAACCACAAAATTAATTTGAGCTTTCGAAAATAGCCCGGTCACCAGGCATTACCCGTGCACCTTTAGCAATCGATTCCGGCACTATGTCGCAGACCACCATGTCCGGAGCCAGTGTAACTATACGCAAACGAGCAATCAATTCTTCTCCCCGCTTCACTAGCAAAGAAGAAGACCCGCTTACTCCAAGGCTCATTCCCGCATTAACCATGACAAATCCCCAATCTTTATTCACCGCTACGACCGTTGCTTCCAGACCATTAAGCGCAATTTTTTTCGCTCGGTCGATTTGTTTCTTTTCCAAGACGACCACCTGTGTCTGGACGTTGTTTTTCATTTTGGTCGAAGTCGCCAATTTGGTTTCCTCTTCCTCTTTAGCCGCCGTTTTCTCAGCCAGGGTATCTTGCAAACCTTTTTCCTTGGCAATCAATTCTTCCACACTTGTGATTCCATCCAATTGAGCAACTGCCAAATCGATCTCCTTTTGCTGGATCGCAATTTTCTCCAGCTCCTGCTTGGATTTAGCAATCGTAGATTCCTGACGCTTCAGAGACTGTTCAAGTCCAGCAAGATCCGCGCTGGCCTTGTCCCTAGTATCCCTAGCTTCTCCATGATTTGTCACCGCCTCAGCTAGCTCAGTCTTTTTGATATTCAGCTCGTCATTCGTTTGACGGTATTCATTTTCCGCAACCTTCCGCAATCCGATTTCTTTCTCTCGGGTCTGCTTGTTGGTAATCCCCACAAAAGCGGCTCCTGCCATGCAGAGAATTGCCGCTGCCATAATTAGTCTTTTCATATCAGGTAACAGATTAAATCGTCAAATTTCACAAATCACAAACAAGTCAGATCCAATTTATTAAATTTACACTACTTGTTATTTAAAAGGATCCGAATTGACGTCCGGTTTAGCCTCAGCACCTGCGGGCGCTTTCGGTGCAAAGGGATCGCTATCATCTCCAGCAGGCGGCAATTTCATATCTCCAGCCGGCTCCGCAGGAGCATCGGGCAGCAAGCCTCCGCCATCGGCCGGCAATTGCATGTCACCCTCGGGCAAAGCCGGAGTAGGCACATTTGCAGGATCTATTCCGCCACCACCGCCAGCAGGTTTTCCACCAGCAGGCAAGGTCGTCTTAGTCACATCGTCGCCAGGATGTATCGCCTGTCCCGGCGCCATCGAGCCTGGAATAATCTCCGCAACACATTCACCAGGCTCTACAGTGGTCACCAAAAGTTTGCAAATCGGCTGACCCCCACGAGTCACATCAAGTTGCGCGCGGTTTACAACTCCTTGCTCGTCTCCCGCTCCTATGATCACAAATCCCCAGTTATTAAACGCTTTTCTAACCGTGCTTTTGAATGGTCCTCGAATCCTGCCTGCCGCCTGATCGTTGGTCAGCGCTTGCAATTCATCCGCTTGCCCCTGCAATTTGTCCCTCTGCGTATTCACTTCCGCCGTTTGCTTCTGCAAATTCTGAGCGGCGATCACCTCTTCCTGAATCGTATTCTGCAACTCAGCCATTTGCAGCTTGCGCGCTTGAATATCTGGAACATCGCGCATAAAATCCTGACCCATCTTGAGCATGGTATCGGCAGCAGCCACCTGAGTGCTCAAAACCTCGATCTGCCCCTTGTAGTCAGACTCCTTGCCCTTGGCGACAGTGATCTTGGTGTTCAAGCCTTCCGTCTCCTGCACCAGCTTCTGGGTCGCATCCAGCTCTGCTTCAAGCTTCTCTTTTGTTTCAGCGAGAAGAATCTTCAACTTCCTCACTTCTTCTTGTTTATCGACTCGGGAAACATGGAGAGTTTCCAGGCTCTTCTTGTTTTCAAAACCGAGATAGGCGGCCCCACACAATACTACGGCTGCAATGGCCAACAGAACTTTCCACATGACTAAATCAGGATGTTATAAAATAAAAATATAGCCGTGGAAGCACCAGGCTCCACGCCCTTCGATACAAGTGATTTGGATACTATCGATTTTTCTCTCCGGACACAACCAAATTTTTCATCAATTTGAAAACTTTTATTTTTGTTAAGATATACTAGAAGTCTTTAAACATTAATCATTTATCCGTAATAACAGCCTCTAATCCCCTTCTTTTCTTCCCCTGGAATCCACGGTTGATCCTAGCCAAATCCCATGTAGAATCGTGTTGCCAGAGGCTGCGGAATGTTGGCTTGCGAACTCCGCCAGGGTCGGAAGGCAGCAACGGTAGCCTGTTCAGTATTGCCGCAGTCCTCTGGTCTTCAAACACTTGCCTTACTTTTAAGGCAACGACCGCCTGCAGTTGCAGGCATCAGGTCAAATACGCGCCACAGAGGCAAGCATGGAACGACTACAGTCCTTTCACATAGGTAAATTTTACAGCTTCTCCTCCAACACGGCCGGATCCGCCACGACTCCGATAGAAACTTCACCCTCTTCGAACGCTGGCCCGGAGACCGCCGCATTCAATCGATCTTCAGGCGCGCCCCTCGACGCCTCGATCCAATTCTCCCCGGACAGGCGTCCGTGCGCGTGATCCCCATAACCCGGTCCCGCCGCGATCATCGACCCTTGCCTGACTTCAAAATGAAGGTGCGCCAAATACTGTCCATTGCCTTTCCCTACTGTGCCTATTTTATCCCCGCGCCTCACCCGCGCACCCACAGGGAAATATATACTCTGGAGATGTCCATAGAATGATTGCAGCAACTCCCCCTCCGTAGTCCGGTGAACCATCGTCATGACTTTTCCCCAGCCGTCAGAAGGCCACCCGGCATACATCACCTCTCCATCCGCAACGGCGTAAACAGCATCGCCTAAATCTGAATCCCAACCTCCAACCCCGTTGAGATCATCGCCCAAATGTCGGTCTTTTAAAAACGGCTGTGCATTATAAGTCATCGCCCCCCTCGCACTACCCATCGGCCAGTCAACGCGAGGAGCAATGGGTGCCCTAGCCAACTCCACAGGCCGCGCCAATATAAAAGCAGGGTCGAACGACGTGCCCGATTCCGTACTTAGCAATGAAACCCTTCGCACAAAATCATCTTCTTCCTCTTGCTCACCCTCCTTACCAACTGGCGCCAGCAAGGCCCCCACAAGAATCACCACCGCTACGATCGCTAAAAAAATGGGCAATACCTGACGCTTCAACTCCTGGAAATGGCGTTTCCAGTCCAAGTCCTGCATATTTTTCATTGCTTTCATCAATCGATTATAGGCTCGGGTTCAAAATTGCGTAACTAGTATGGTCGAATAAGTATAAGTCCGCGATCCCTAATTGTCATCGCTTCGCTCAGACTGTCTCACCCGCGTTGCGGTCTCGACTCTCAATTCCTATTTCCACTCCGCCATTGACCTACCCCAGTCAACAACCCTAAACTAACAACTCATCCAGTGACCGCACTTTATAAACTTTGAAAACACCTGCCGCCGATATTGACCCGGGAATTCTCGAACGCTTCGAGAGTTTCATCAAAGAAAAAGGCCTGCGCCGCACTGGTCAGCGCGATGTCATTGTCGCTGCGGCTTTCAGCACTGACAGTCACTTCACTGCTGAAGACCTGTGGGAAATGGCGAGAAAAATCGACCCTTCCACTTCACGTGCCACCCTCTACCGTACTCTGTCCCTGCTGACAGAAAGCGGCCTGTTACAGGAAATCGATCTCGGACGTGATCAAAAATACTACGACCCTAATTTTGTCGAGCACCCGAATCACAACCACCTGATCTGCCTGGATTGCGGCACGGTAATCGAATTCTCAGACGAAAACATGGCGGTCATTGAAGACTGCGTCACTCGTCGACTCGGCTTCAGCTCCGTTCGCAAAGATATCCGCATCGAAGCCCGCTGTGAAGAATTTCGCACTAGTGGCCACTGCAAAAGGGGCAAAAAGTAGGCCCCCTTTCGGAAACAACGCATCCACGATTACGCAAGGGATCGAGCTTGCAAGAGGGGGGCTGTCGGATTTATATATCACATCATGTGGAAAGGCCGCTTCCAAACCGAAACTTCTGACCTTGTACAGCTGTATGGCGAATCAATCTCTTACGATTGGCGCCTCTACAGCTATGACGTACAGGGATCGATTGCCCACGCCAATGCCCTTGCGGCAGCCGGCTTGATTTCAGCAAAGGAAAAACAGGCCATCACGCGTGGACTCAAAGAGATCCTCAAGGAAATAGAATCCGGTAAGTTTAAGTTCAGAACCAGCCTCGAGGATATTCACATGAATATCGAATCGGCGCTGACAAAAAAAATCGGCGACGCCGGAGCAAAACTACATACCGCTCGTAGCCGCAATGATCAGGTCGCGCTCGACACACGCATGTATTGTCGTGCGGAAGTCAAAGAACTACTCAAACTCATCGCATCGATGCAGAAGGCCCTCATCAAGACGGCCGAACGCTACA
Organism: Verrucomicrobiota bacterium; assembly: GCA_013152075.1. Taxonomy (GTDB): domain Bacteria; phylum Verrucomicrobiota; class Verrucomicrobiia; order Verrucomicrobiales; family DEV007; genus JAADHD01. Next base: position 5,074 of record JAADHD010000356.1, read on the forward strand.
AGGATGCTGTGATTCCAGGCTACACCCATCTGCAACGCGGGCAGCCCGTGCTCTTTGCCCATCACTTGCTCGCCTACGTCGAAATGCTCGAACGCGATGCCGACCGCCTGCGCGATGCCTACAAAAGAGTGAACGTCATGCCACTCGGCTCCGGTGCTCTGGCCGGATCCACCATCGTACTCGACCGCAAACTCATCGCCAAAGAACTCGACTTTCCTGCCATCACGCAAAACAGCATGGACGCTGTCAGCGACCGCGATTACATCGCCGAACTGATTTTCGACATCACTCTGACCGGTATTCATCTGTCACGTCTTAGTGAAGACGTTATTCTATGGGCGTCCGCAGAATTCGATTTTATCGAACTCAGCGATGCCCACACCACCGGCTCCAGCCTAATGCCGCAAAAAAAGAATCCGGACGTCGCCGAACTCACGCGCGGAAAAACCGGAAGACTCATCGGCGATCTCGTTTCCATCCTCACCACGATCAAGGGACTACCGATGACCTACAATCGTGACCTGCAGGAAGACAAGGAACCGCTCTTCGATGCCGTTGATACGATGAAAGCTGCGCTTGCTGTCTTTGCAGAAATGATCGCTGCGATGAAAGTCAAAACCGCCAATACTCTTGCGGCTACCTCCGACCCTTTTCTACTGGCGACCGATCTGGCCGATTACCTGGTACGCAAAAAAGTTCCCTTTCGTCAGGCCCACGACATCATGGGTCAGCTCACTACCTATAGCCTCAAACACAATAAACCCTTTGCTGAAATCGAGCTTTCCGAATACCGCAAAGTCAGCAAGGCCTTCGACAAAGACGTTTACAAAGTGCTCGACATCGACACCGCGTTGAAAGCACGCAAAGGCATCGGCGCTCCATCACCAGCCAACGTTTCCCGCCAACTGGCCAAATGGAAACGCAAACTCTGAGCCCAAGCAAACCACAACCCATGCTTAATATTGCTTTGTTACCGCTAACATATTTGACACCATACTTGGATCGCGGACGTGCGAGCCGCACGTCCCTACCTCTATTATCACGGGACAAGGGTAATGGTAGGGACGACTGGCCCAGTCGTCCGTGCGATTTGTACTAACGGCTGCAATCCGTATCGTCATGCCCAACAGAAAACTATCCACCCCTGATTTCGAAAGGTGCCGCATCACTGACGGCAACGGATGGGAAAAACTATCCGTCGATCGTATTCTCGATCATCAATACATCCAGATCGAAGAGATCAGCTACCGGACGCCGGCCCGCGATGAACCTGTCGACTGGACCGTCGCGCGCAGAAAGTCGGCGATTGCTGTAGCTCCCATGCTTCCCGACGGACGATTCCTTCTCATTCAACAGGAGCGCTATCCCATACAGCGCACGATCTGGGAATTTCCCGCCGGACAAATCGATGACGTCGAGAACAAAGAAGACCGTGAAGTCATTCTTAACACCGTGCACTCCGAACTCGACGAGGAAACCGGTCATCAACTGGCACCCGAAGGTGAAATCCAGGCCCTCGGCTATTTTTTCAGCTCGCAAGGCTTCAGTGACGAGCACGTTTATCTGTTTCTAGCTAATCCCGTCATCCCCACCGGCAAAGGTCCCAGTCCCGACGATGGAGAAAGTATTCTCGGCTGCAAAGCAGTCACAGCCGATGAATTGCGGGACGAAATCGCCGCCAACCGCATCGTTGACGCAAATACTCTCGCCCTCTATGCGCGCCTTTGCGCTTGTGGAATCATCGGTCAGGGCTAAATTGCGCGCCGATCACTGAATTTCAATACTTGTGACCCTATTCAAACCAGTTCTATCCCGTCTCTTTAAAATGCGTGAGGATGCCTCGCGCATCCGTTCCGGTGCGGACGAAGGCTGCGACCCTCACGAAAAGCCATTCCTCGATCATCTTGAAGATCTGCGGAAGACGCTGATGAAGATCATCATCACGCTGATGATCACGACCATCATCGCTTTTGTCTTCAATATTCAAATTTTTGAATTCGTCATGCAGCCTGTCATGATGGCGGATCTGGGTGACAAAATCAGCTTCATCACCCTCGCTCCACAGGAGATCCTGATGCTGTCGATCAAAGTCTCCTTTTTTGCAGGCTTACTGGGGGCCTTTCCTCTACTGATGTTTTACGTAGGTGAATTTATATTACCCGGTCTACGCGAACAGGAAAAGCGCTTCATCCTTCCCGGCATCGGTGCCGGCTTTGCTCTTTTTCTCACGGGAGCTGCGTTTGCCTTTTACATGGCCTGCCCCATTGCCTTGAAATTTTTCTTCGAGTTCCAGGAAGAACGTACTCAGTTTCTGAATCCTTCACTCATGATGCAGCAGGGCACTATCAGCGCATCTGACCTGCAATCCGCCGACTCAGCTGCAGATGCCCTCAAGCAAAAAAAACCTGAAACTGCGCCCGTTGACTCCGCACCCAAGGTCGAAGTGGATCCGAAAATTCGAGCTCAGGTCATGACTGTTCTTCGTGAATCGATTACCACCACTGCGGACTCCAAACTGCATGTCACCTTTGACGGGGCCTCGGGAAAACTAATCCTCTCTGCCACACCGATTCACATCGTCCCCTACCAAATCGGAAAATACATCAACTTCGTCACCCGACTCGTGCTCGTCTTCGGACTCGCTTTCCAGTTGCCCGTCGTCGTCACAATTCTGGTCAAACTCCAGTTACTCACTGCTCGAGTCATGCGCACCACCCGCCCCATGGCGTGGATCATCATGCTCATTCTGTCAGCCATTTTCACTCCGCCGGACATCATGACACTCGGCCTGCTCGCCGGACCACTGATCGTTCTTTACGAAATCTGTATCTGGATCGCATGGTTCATAGAAAACCAACGGGAAAAAGCGGCTCAAACCGAAGGCGACGAGCGTCAAAAACGACTAGGTGAGCTGTATGCCAAACCCGCCGAGGATCTTTCCGAAGAAGAAAAAACCGAGCTTCACGCCCACGAGACCGCTCAATACGAAGCCGAGCACCCGAAGCAAGACGAGGATGAGCACGGCCACGCCGGTTACGATGATCTGGAGAATCACGACGAAAGCTGGCACGAAGATCAAAAAGATTACCACGCTGACGAAAATCATTATCAAGATGATCACGATCAATACGGCAACCCGATAGAATATGACGAGCACGGCCACGTCATAGAGTATGACGAACATGGACACGTGATCGATCCCGAGCACACAGGTGACGAACACGGCAACTGCGAACCAAGCGGCCAGATCATCAATTTGAATGAAGCAACTCTTGAGGAACTTCAATCGCTACCGGGAGTTGGCCCATCACTGGCGCAGCGATTGATCAATCATCGCCCATTCGGCAACTTCGATGATGTGCTGGGAGTACCCGGCATCTCTGAAGACAAACTCAATCGCATGATTGACCGTCTCATTATCGAGTGAGCCAGCCGCGACTCACAGCACCCACACTGTATTTATTTCCCTTAGCAAACCATGTCCGAAGAAAAACAGGAAGACGCACCCGTAGAAGAAGTCAGCGAACATCAGCTAATCCAATTCCGTCGCCAGAAGCTCGATAAGTTACGCGAGCTCGGCGTCGACCCATTCGGTGGCAAATTCGAAACGACTCATCAGCCAGCAGCTTTGCGGGCAAATTTCGAAGAGGAAATCGAAGTGAAAGTCGCCGGTCGCATCGTTGCTCATCGCGACATGGGCAAGAGCCAGTTTTTTGACATCGCCGACATCAACGGACGTCTGCAATGTTTCCTCAATCCGAAATCCATCGGTGACGAAGCGTTTGAGATCTTCCAACAACTCGACATCGGAGACTGGATCGGCGTTGAAGGCGCCACCTTCACCACCCGCATGGGTGAGCCCACCGTCAAAGCCTCCGCGATCACCGTACTGTCAAAATCCCTGCGCC
>JAADHD010000284.1 GCA_013152075.1 Verrucomicrobiota bacterium
TTTGTATTATCATAACCCCGTTCACGCCATTCTTTCGCCGTAAACAATCTTACTCCGTAGTCCCATTCATGGACCGCCACCATCACTGTCTTTTTTGCCCCCTCAATGCGAGTGAAAACCTCAGGATCAATCGCCAGGGTTTCAAAAATAATGCCGCTGCGCATTTTTTTGACAGCGGCCTTTTCCTCAGCAAGTGCTTTTCCAGTGCTGCCCAGCCCGCCTACCAGTAAAAAGCTCACTCCAACAACAAAGATAATCAGTTTTGGGCAAATTTTCATGTAATTTTGCGAATCAACAGCTTTGAAATAAGGTTTGACCATACGGGTCGTCCAATAAATCCTATACCCTACTTCTCAACTATACTGATTTCCATGATTACCTTTCTTAACGGCGTCCTTGCCGAGATCCTTCCCAATCGTGTCGCCCTTGATGTTCAGGGAGTGGGCTATCAAATCAACATGCCGCTGGGCAACCCGGACTCTCTCGGCAAAATTGGCGATCAGGTCAAAGTGCTTACCCACCTACACGTACGTGAACAGGAAATGACCTTGTATGGTTTCAAATCCAGTGAAGAACGTGACCTTTTCCTGTTACTCATCAATCGAGTATCTGGAATCGGACCAAAGGTCGCCATGTCCATCCTCAGCAGCATGGGCTCTGCAGATTTCAAACACGCCGTTGTCATGGGTGATCTCGATACCCTTTCCCGAATCAAAGGGCTCGGCAAAAAAACCGTCGAACGCATTGTGCTCGAACTGAAAGACAAGATCGGCGTCACTACTGCCTGGGAAACTGCCGCCGGAGCACAATCCAGCACATCTTCAGAAGATTCGCTCAAGAACGATGCGGTACTCGCCCTCATCTCTCTTGGTTACAAACAGTCCGAAGCTCACCGGGCAGTCGCCAAAGCCTGCGCAAACTCTCCCGCTCCTGCCAATGCCGATGACATCCTGCGCGCGGCACTTCGTCTGCTTCAATAACACATCTGATGAGCACCCTGTCGCCACAGCTTAGCCGTCGATCCCCTGAGGATGCGGTCGCAGCCATTCAGAAAGCTTTCCCTGAGCAAGGGCTTTTCAGCGGCAAAGACTGGCGGCTTTCACCTACCGCTTTCCCGCTATCGCCGAAAACATTCCGACAACTTGAGCGCATCGGCGGCTTACTCCATCGTTTTCAACGAGCCAGCGACACGCTTTATCGACGCAGTCGTAATGGTTCACTGCCAAGCTGGCTTCATCAATATCTGGACCGAGGCAAGCCGGAAACTCTCGTCGAACTCGGGGCTGATCCACGTATCCGGCATCAACTGCCCCGTGTCATCCGGCCCGATCTCATCCTCACCGAAGACGGCTTCACGATGGCCGAGCTCGACAGTGTTCCCGGCGGCATTGGCCTGACCGCATGGCTCAACCAGACGTATGCGAATACTCTCGGCGATGATCACATTATCGGTGGATCAAAAGGTATGCTCGAGGGTTTCGATTCAATCTTCGCAGACGGGGCCGATCTGGTGATCTCCGAGGAAGCGTCTGACTACCGGCCGGAATCCAAGTGGTTAACCGATCAACTAAACGCCTCGAATTCTCATTCCGATGATCGCTGGCAAATCCACTCGGCTGAAAACTATCAAAACGATGGCGGCCGATCAGTGTATCGGTTTTTTGAATTATTCGATCTGCCCAATCTACCTGGCATGGAAAAACTGGCCAGGCGCTCAGCCCTCGGTGAATTCGATCTGAACGCTCCCTTCAAAGCTTTCCTTGAAGAAAAAATGTGGCTCGCCCTGTTCTGGTCACGCCCACTCCAGGAAATCTGGAAAAGGGAGTTGCGGGAGAGCAATTGGAAACGCCTTCAGGACATCATCCCGCGTAGTTGGATTCTTGACCCCACTGCTCTGCCTCACCACGGCGTCATTCCAAAACTCGAGATCAACCATTTTTCTGAACTGAAAAACTTCAGCCAACGTGAACGCGAATACGTGCTCAAGATCAGCGGGTTTTCTGAAATCGGCTGGGGCAGTCGCAGTGTCAGCATTGGCCACGACCTCTCACAGAATGAATGGAGCGCCGCCATAGATAACGGCCTGTCTTCCTTCGATGAGCATCCTTATGTGTTACAGGAATTTCATAACGGCAAACTCGTTCACCATCCCTATCTTGATCCCAAATCGGGAAAGATCGTCGAAATGGAAGGCCGCGTGAGACTGTGCCCCTATTATTTTACCGAACCCTCGGAATCCGGCTCGGGTAATCCGATGATCAAACTCGGTGGAGTACTCGCGACCATTTGCCCAGCCGACAAAAAAATACTCCACGGCATGAGCGAAGCGATCATGGTTCCCTGCCACGTGGATGAGGACGGTTATTAAACCATTCAAAATCTGCGTATGAATGGGCTAGAACCCATGGATCGGCTTTTACGAGGAGCATAAGCCGGCGGTCTATGGGAATTCATCCTTCCAACTATGCAGTACCAGATAAACAAGCCGGCTGTAATAAAAACTGCTACCACGGCAGGATTGGTGAGATAAAGCACTGACTCAGCGGTGGTGGAAGAAGAATTCTGCAAGGCAACGAACATTCCGGGGAACATTTTTTTCACCAGTGAATAGGGAACATTGATGGCTAGGGCAACACTGAGCCATAGGGGAAAAACAATGATCGGAGCAATCACACCACATATAATTCCGGACACCACATGACGTCTGGCATAAATACAACCTGCAATGCAAATAGGCGTCAGAATCCACAGTTGAGTGACAACCGCATCGCTCATGGGAGGTGATGCAACAATTATATTCATGGGGACAATCTATACTATAGCTCACCATCCTCCGTTATAAACTCAAGCAAAGATTGTAACGAGAGTTCCAAGGGGTGCTGAGCCGACATGAAGTTTTTCCTCTTTCCTGAGAATGGGGATTAAAAAATCCTACCGCCAGGTTTCACGTCTTAATATATTGGAACACCTCCCTCGCGCGCCTCCGGCTGAAGAAGCCGCCGCTAAATGTGCCGTTTTCCTCTCAACCCGGCAATACCAGGTAAACAGAACGGCGGTAACAAACATGGCAAGATAACTGGGATCCGTAATGAAGAGAACTGCCTCTGCCCAAACTGATGAAGAATTATGCAAACCAGTAAAAATTTCAGGAAACAGAGTTCTCAACAGCAAATGCGGCACATTGATCGCAAGCGCCGCAATAACCCAGATAGGAATGAGCACCATGGGCGCAATCACACCGGTGATAATGCCCGCCACCAAACTACGCTTGGCATAGGTGCACGCCACAATACAAATCCCCGTTAAAACCCAAATAAGTGGCGATGCCAGTATATCTCCGAATTGCATACAGGAAATATACGCACCCGCCTGGAGTTATCGATTATAATCCGAAGCGAAGATTATAATGAAAGCCTCAACCCCTCCTGTAGATCCCCGCTCGCATTTCGTAATGGTGGACTCGATATCGAACGGTGGCTATATTACTGACAACCGACTATTCTGGGTAACACCTTACCACCCCTAAATAAGCCTGCTTCCATTTTTCTAAGATGACAAAATTTTATTTCTAACTCATATTTACCACCCCTTGAAAGATGACAAATAACTCACCACCCGTAGCAAATCCTGCCGGAAAAACAAGCTGCTGTGTCGTAGGTGGTGGACCGGCCGGCATGGTGCTCGCCTACCTTTTAGCAATGGACGGAGTTGACGTTACCCTGCTCGAGTCGCATGCAGATTTTGCACGCGAATTCCGCGGCGATACTTTTCACGCCTCGTCGATGGACCTGATCGACGATCTCGGGCTGCTAGAAAAACTCGATCCCCTGATTCTCTCACGATTGAACCAACTGGCGTTTACCACCCGCAGTGGTAAATCGCTCACCATGGCAAAATTCTCGGGAATGAAGAGCCGATTTCCATATGTCGCGATAGTGCCTCAAGCGGAATTTTTAACGATGTTAAGTGAGGAGGCTAAAAGCTTTCCCTCATTCAAAATTCAAATGCAGGCCAATGTTCAGGAGCTCATTGAAGAGGGGGGAGAAATTGTAGGTGTTCACTACAAAAAAAATGACCAGGTTCACGAGCTGCGTGCTGACTTGGTCGTGGCAGCCGATGGTCGTGCCTCCCGATTGCGAAAAAAGGCCGGTATTGAATTGATTACTGAAGCGCCACCAATGGATGTCTTGTGGTTCAGGCTCCCCCACCGCACCGGCGACGACGAGCAGAAAGACGGGGTAGAAATTCGAATTGGTTCCGGAACAATGATGGTGTTGTTAGGAAGAGGTGATTACTGGCAGTGCGGTTTCATCGTCTTGAAAGGCGCGTATCATGATATTCGGGGAGCTGGATTGGGGAAATTTCACCAGGAAATAAAAGAGCTCCTCCCTGTTTTTCTACACGATCGAATCAAGGAAATAGATGATTGGAAAAAAATAGCTGTTCTCGCCGTACAGGTAGGCCGAGTGAATAAGTGGCACCGGCCCGGCTTTTTATTGATAGGTGATGCCGCGCACGTAATGTCGCCTATCGGTGGTGTCGGAATCAATTATGCCATCCAGGATGCAGTAGCCGCATACAATTACCTGAGCCATCCCTTAAGCTCGGGTAGTGTCACCGATGAGAATCTTGCAGCTGTTCAAAAAAGGCGCGAATGGCCGACCAAAGTGATCCAGGGAATCCAGACGATGGCTCAAAAGCGCATCGTGAAAGCCGCGCTACAGACGAATGAAGAATTCACGTTTCCTCTTCCCTTACGAATCATCAGCAAGCTCCCGCTGCTAAACAAACTTCCAGCGTGGGTCCTCGCTTACGGGGTTCGGCATGAAACAATAGAAAAACGCAAGTCGTAGTGAATTTAGAGCGTGAATAAGCTCTGGCTTCTTCCTGTCATTTATTCTACTTCAGCGATTTCAGAAACACCACCAGATCAGCAAGATCCTGCTCGCTCATCACGGCATCCAATCCCTGGGGCATCAGTGACACCGCGCCGGGAGCGATCTCCGCAATATCTGCTCTGGCAATACGCTGCTCGGCACCTGGCCCCATCACCAGTGCCACATGATCAGAAGAAGCTTCTCTCAGCATTCCGTATAGGGCTCCGCCAGCTTTGGTTGTCAAAGTCACTGGTTCGTATGAGCGCACAAAATTCGAGCTGGGGTAAATGATCGCCTCCAACAAGTCACGTTCCGTGCGCACCTTGCCGATGTGAGTGAGATCAGGCCCGAATTTACCACCAACATAACCGATGGAATGACAAACTGAACAGGCGGTCTTCTGACTATTGTAAACCAGATGCCCGCGTTTTTTATCCCCCTTGACCACCACCTTTTCCAAGGCATCGAGTTTCGCTTTTTGTTCCTTGATGCCTACATTCACTGAAGCCAACAAAGCTTCGCCTTTCTCTTTCACGACCTGTGGAAATTTTTCCAGCAAGGGGTCAATCATGTCGCTGCGAAGAGCAGACTTCGCTTCGGATTGACTAAGGGAGTCAATCAGCTGCAATCCGATTTTTTCTTCGCTGCAACCTTTGAACGCCACCAGCAAACTCGATAGCTCCATCGGATTGATATTCTTCATCACCAGTGCAAGACTCTGCATTTGCTCCCCATTCAAATTTGAATGTTCCAGAACTCCCGCTGCCACGCTACGCTCCATCGGCGGGCGTGACGCTTCGATACTACTGATCAAAAAATCGAACAGTTTTTGCGACGGCGTGGTGCGCGAAATTGATGACAACACACTCAACGCCGCTAGCCTCGCACCTTTCGCCTGCTTCACATTTCCGGCAATCGTCAGCAAAGGCGCTTTCAATGCACTTATCGCCCCTTTTGCAGCCAGCCTGGCTTTAAGTGCGCTCACAGCATCTTGTGACACCGCATGATTTGTCGAATTGAGTGACAATACCAATCCCTCGGTCCATGTAGCAGGCATTCGTTTCATTGAAACTTGAGACGCAGCTCCCAATAAAAGCTGCCGCGCGATATCACTCGTTACCGAATTTGTCAGCGCTACTGCAATCATTTTCTGTACAGACTCACTCGCAGCCGATTGCCCAATCTGATTTTGCAAGGTCGCTCTCTCTTCAGCTCCCAATTGGTCCACCTTGGCCAGTTGTTGGCGATAATACTCAGTCAGCTCTCCTCCCCATTCCGGATGAAATTCTATGATCCATGCCGCCACCTGCTTTAGTGCAGGCTGCTTAGAGGTTAGCAAAGGCACCACTTCGGTCGCTTGCAAATCCCCCCCACTCATCTGGTCTAGAGCAATCAAAGCCGCACGATGTTTCAACACCGCTACTTTCGTTGACTGGGTCGAAAGCTGTTCGATCGCCTGACGCAAAAAATCCGCATCACCAATTTCAATCAGCGCGTAAATCAAGGCGTGCTCCAGAAGACGGTCGGTGGAATCTCCAATACCGTCGAGTAATCCTGCAAGCGCATTTTTTGATCTCAACTGCCCGAGCGAAGTCGCCGCCTTACGCCGTAAGTGCGGCGATTTAGCCTGAAGGCACTTCATCAACCCTTTTTCCGCCGCCGCATCCTGATGAATTCCCGCAGAGTGACAGGCCGCCTGCCTCACCGTGTCGGACGCATCATTCAGAGCGAAACGGACGGAAGCTCTCGCGGCATCACCATCAATTCGGGTGAGCGCCCAAACAGCATTCAATCGCACTTGTTCACTTGGCGACTGCTTCAGTAAATCCGCCAACACTCCAACCGCAACTTCTCCCTGTTTGCCAAGATCGGCGATCGCTCGTTTTTGCACCGCCACCCGCGAATCTCCCAATCGTTTGGCCAAGCCAACCGACTCCTGACCTTTCCATTTCAATTTCAATCCTCGCGGATCAGAAACTTTTTTGCCATCCGTCCGGGTAATTCTAAAAATCCCCCCCATCACATCTGGCTTGGCAATCTGCGAAGTGGGGCAACAGATCCGATACCATCCCCCAGTGTTGATCACCACCAAACTGCCATCAGCATCTTCAAACACATCGGTCGGGTGAAACTCCGGGTTGTCAGAGACGAGAAAATCACTGTCTTCCGTTTGATAAGTCGAGCCCTTGCTTTTTAACACGTGCCGTTGAACCCGTTTCAAATTAAAATGGCTGGTGAAGATATTATCCTGGAACTCTTTACCGAAAACCTGTGATTCATATCTCGTCACCCCACAGGGTACTGCCGATCCGAGCTGCGTCATCGGCGGCATTAGATCCCCCGTCCGCGTCAAGCCATCCAATACCCCGTTCGGTTTGCCATACACACTGCCATAAATCGTATGCACCAAAGCATCCTTCTTGCCCGCATGTGGATGATAAAAAAAGGTGCAGGTAAATATTGGATCTCCCGACGCCGTAAAAGTCACCCCCACCGGATTATCCATCCCACCGCTCATGATCGTATCACTGGCCGTGCCGTCTGCACGTCGGCGGAAAAGATGCCCCGCCGAGTCCTTCAACTCAGGTTGACCGGGACGGGAATAACTCTGTTCCGCGAAAGCTCCCTTGTTCCAATAGATCCACCCGTCTGGCCCGAGGTAGGGCCCATGCAGATCATTCGCACATCCCGTCATGGTTTTGCCATCATGCCACACCGTTCGCTCATCCGCCACACCATCATCATCGGTATCCACCAACTTCCAAATCACCGGCACTGCCGAGACATACACTGCTCCATCATGACAAAGCACGCCTTCCGGGAACATCATGCCGTCCGCAAATACCGTGCTTTTATCAAAAACCCCATCACCATCCGTATCAACCAAACGCATGATGCGATGATCTTTTCTTTTATACTGTTCCTCGGATTTTCCAGAAAACCCCGACGAATCCGAAACAAACAACCTGCCTTGCTCGTCGAAATCGGCCTCCATCGGACGATTGACCAAGGGTGGCCCGGCGATTTGCTCGACTTTGAATCCTTCCGGCACTGTCAGTGTCTGATCCTTGAATTTAAATTCGCCGGCAATAGTCGTAGAACTCAGGCTCATGCCAATAAGTAAAAAAATAGCAAAAGAGCGAACGCTTCGTAACTGTTTCATGATGTGTAGAGGGTAATCGAAAGATAAAGGTTAGCCGCACCTCTTTACAATATCTCGTAATTTATTTACAAAACTCCCAAAGCTCTTTTTTTGCTAAAATAACGGTGTATATTTATATCAAGCCCCCCTTCTTCCCCCATTCGCGTTTATTCGCGTCCATTGGCGCTTCTCTTAAATATTAAGCCTCACCCCAAACCCATCATGACCGATTTCACCCGACGCGACACTCTCAAACAAATGACCGTGGTCGGCACGGCCGCACTGGCCAGCCACTTGCCCAAAGGTTTTGCTGCGACTACGGAAAAACCAATGCCCGGCATCATCACCGATGAAAATGCCAAACCCGGCACTCGTGACTGGATGTTAAAAAACACCAAGATCGATCCTGAGACCAAATACCGCTGCCCCTGGGTGGAAGGTTATGCATCCAAAGCCAGTGTTCGAGCAGGTGAATCCATTTCCTTTCATGTCAGCACCCACGAAGACTCTCCTTTCACCATCGATCTGTATCGGCTCGGATATTACCAGGGCAAAGGCGGACGCCTGATGAAACAACTTGGATCCTTCGACGGAAAAACCCAGGAGGATCCCCCTATCGGCGAAAAACGCGTGCGCGTCTGCGACTGGAGCGCCTGCACTGAACTAACCATTCCTGAAGATTGGCTCAGCGGTGTTTATGTGGGAAAAATCACCGAATCAAAATCAGGCATCCAGAGTTACATCACTTTCATCATCCGCGATGACCGCAAGGCAGACTATCTATTCCAATGCAGCGACAACACCTGGCATGCCTACAATCGCTGGCCATCGCAATTTTCCCTCTATGACAATGGCGAGCACAAATGGTTCTGGGGCAAGGACGTACAGGTCAGTTACCGCCGCCCCTACAACTGTCAGATCGTGGACGCGCCACTCTCGACCGGGTCGGGCGAATTTTTCCTCTGGGAATTCCCCTTCGCTTACTGGATGGAATCCCTGGGTTACGACCTGACTTACGTTTCCAATATGGACACCCATAACGACGCGGAGGGACTGAAGCGAGCCAAAGGTTTCCTCAGCATCGGCCACGATGAGTACTGGACGATCGAAATGTACAACAACATCAAACAGGCGATTGATGAAGGCCTCAACGTCGGCTTTTTCTCCGGCAATGCAGTTTGCGGAAAAATTGTTCTCGACGAAAAGATCCGCGCCTTCGAGCGTATTGGTGTGTTTGGGCCTCCTGGGGGAACGCGAGAGTTCCAGCAAATGAAAACTCTCGAACACGTGCCGCCCTACGGAAACGCATTAATGGGCGCACATAGCACCGGCCCGGTCACCGGCGGAGCGGACTGGGTCTGCAGCAAACCGGATCACTGGATCTATAACGACACCGGAATGAAACAGGATGAACGCATTCCCGGCATCATCGGTTGGGAATGGCACGGTGACCCCGCCGACATCCCTGGCCTGGAAATCGTCGCAACCGATGCCACTCAAAGCTCCCCAGGAAAAAACAATGGCGGCATCTACACCGCCACGGTCTATCCCGGCCCTAAAGACAATTTTGTTTTCAACGCCTCCACCCGCTGGTGGGCCGACGGCCTCAGTGCTCCGCCAGGCTACGTGCGCCCCAAAGCCTACACCGCTCCCCAAGGACCCGACGCTCGAATCCAGCAGATCACCAAAAACATCCTGAACCGGATGGTGGTATAGCATAATCAAGAGCAGATAATTTAAACCACAGAGGACACCGAGTTACACAGAGACAGAAATAGAGAAGACTAGGTATTTTTAATAGAGATAGAATTTTGAAGGCGCATAGAAACGATAGATCTCATCATTCCCTTCAACCCCCTCTTCCTCCCTATTTAAGACTACGCCATCTTCCTCTGTGGTGTGATTCCCTCTTGCAATCAACCCGTAGCTATTACCCCTTTAAACGCTGGACAAGTGACGCGAATCGTTTTCCTTGTGCCAACGCATGAAAGCCTATCAAATTTTTCAAAACATGTCTCCCGAGCTCGCCACGGAGATCTTTTCCTATCTTCGCAGCGACGAAAAAGAAACCTTTCAGGGATTGGTAGGCTCACTGGCCGAACAGCGGAAACTACGACCCATTTTCATCCTGAAAAAAACGCCCGCCGACCAGATCGCATGGTTGTGCAAAACCGCTCATCTCAAATTCGCCGACGGCGTGGATGAACATGTGCTACAGATCTGGCTACTAAACAAACAACGCGCACTTTTAATCAGCTTCCTCGATTCAATGGGAATCAAACACGACGGGGAAGGCTCGGTCGATCAACTCCCGGACGAGCTCGATGCAGACAAGCTCAAAAAAACCGCCGACCTGCTGCTCGAAGACAACTCTGAAGAAATCGTCAAAATTTACCTGCACGTCTTCCAACTTCAAAAACAAGATGGATGGCCCACTCTCGGCGAACTGCTGGAAAAGGATGATCGCCTCTGTTTTACTTCCGCAGAAACCTCCGCTTAATCGACTTACTTTTATTACTCATGAAAAGCGCCTACGAACTCGCGATGGAAAAGTTGGACAAAACCAGCCCACAACCCAAGCTCACTGACGAACAACGAAAAGTGATCGCTGAAATCGACGGTAAGTTCAAAGCCAAGATCGCAGAAAAAGAAATGTTTCTTGGCGACCAAATCACCAAGGCCACGAAAGCCGGTCAATTCGACCAAATCCCGCCCCTGGAAGAACAACGCACCCGCGAGCTCCAACGCCTGCGCAGCGAATGCGAATCAGAGAAGGAGAAGGTGCATTCTGGAGAGTGAGTGAAACTCTCAATCTCATCCAAACCTTCCTACAAGCCGTTAATGTATAGCCACTTCTTACAAGGAAGGCCATACAGTATGAACAAGTAAGGAACTTCATTTTTTCCATTCACGTTTATTCGCGGTTCCTCGAATCAATACTGATCGTCACCGGCCCGTCATTGACCAGACTGACCTTCATCATGGCTCCGAACACCCCCGTCGCGACTCGTTCCTCTCCCAGTTCATTTTCCATCGCCGCCACGAATGCTTCATACAGCGGAACCGCCTGCTCTGGCCTTGCCGCTTTTATAAACGAAGGCCTGGTTCCTTTTTTTACCTGCGCGTGCAAGGTGAATTGGCTCACCACCAGCGCGCTCCCGCCGACATCAAGCAACGACCGGTTCATTTTTTCCGCATCGTCCTCAAACAAGCGCAATTGGCATATTTTTCGCGCCAGCCATTCGACATCGCATTCATCATCGGTCGATTCAATTCCCAGTAAAATCAACAGTCCCTCACCAATTTGCCCCACAGTCTCCGAATCAACCTCTACCCCAGCTTCGCTCACACGTTGTAAAATCACTCTCATCTCAAGTCACCATAAAGCGAGTAAGCGCCTTTGCCAAAACTCTGCTTTAAAAATTCGCCTGCCTGTGACAGGCTATGCCTATCCACATGGCACCCCCCTCTAGCAGTTTCATTCTGACCACTCTCTTCGCAGCTCTTTGTGTGACGAGTAACTACGGAAAAGATGCGCCTCCCACGAAAACAAAAAACCACCATAAAGACCCGGTCATTCACTCCGCCACGGACATTGAAAATGCAATTGATCGGGGTGTGGCGTTTTTGCTCAAAGATCAAAACATAACCGGCTCATGGGGCTCGCCACATAATTCCAAAGGGCTCAACATTTATGCCCCCAATCCGATCGCTTCGCATAAAGCCTACCGGGCAGCGGTCACCGCGATGTGCGTCAGCGCCCTGATCGAATCCGGTCACCCCGCCAAATCCCCCGAAGCCCTAAAAGCGCTCGAACGCGGTGAAGCCTGGCTGATGGAAGAACTGCCAAAGGTCAGACGCGCCACCCCCGATGTGATGTACAATGTATGGGCTCACAGCTACGGGATTCAAGCTCTCGTTCACATGCACAAACGGGCAAAAGCCGCCGACCAGAAAGAAAAAATCAAAGATATCGAGCAGCTCATTCTCAACCAGATCGATCGCTTGCAGCGCTACGAATCGATAGACGGTGGCTGGGGTTATTACGACTTTCGAGCCGGCACCAAAAGACCAGCCTCCAGCAGTATTAGTTTCACCACCGCCACCACTCTGGTTGCCCTTCATGAAGCCAAACAAATCGGCATCGCAGTGCCCGATAAACTCGTCAATCGAGCCATTAAATCTATTGGCAGACAGCGCAAAAATGACAACTCTTACCTGTATGGTGAATATTTAAAAATGCGCCCACTCTATGGCATCAATCGTCCCGCTGGCAGCCTGGGACGCTCCCAGGCCTGCAACATCGCCCTGCGCTACTGGGGTGATAAAACGATCACCGACGAGGTGCTCGTCACCTGGCTCGAACGACTCCGTGATCGCAACGGATGGTTGTCCATCGGCCGCAAAAGGCCCGTGCCACACGAATCATGGTTCGCGATCGCTGGTTATTTTTTCTATTTTGGCCACTACTATGCCAGTCTCTGTGTAGAAGACCTACCACCGGAAAAATCCACCGCACTTAAAAACGATCTCGCCCACATCATTTTATCACTTCAGGAAAAAGACGGCGACTGGTGGGACTTCCCTCTCTACAACTACCACCGCCAATACGGCACCGCTTTTTCCATCATGACTCTGTCGCGCTGCCTTCCGTGAGGAGCGGCGGAACACCCAGCACCGATCCCACCACGCGGATCAAATCCTGGGATTCTCTACCCGAATACAGTTGTTAAAAAATCTACTTTTTGGAGGACGCAATCTTTTTTACAAGTTTTGGCCAATCAGTTTCAACTTCACTCCCAACAAACAAATGATCGATTAGACCCTGTTGGTGTAAGTCGATAAAACGCAGTAAATCCGATTTACGATGTTCCCACTGCTCCTTACCATCGACAAAAACAATATGTTCGATATGCGCCCCACTTGTCGCTTCAAACATCCTCAACTCAAGCCCAACTAAATGGCATTCATAGACGGCATCGCTCATTTTACTGCCGCCTTTAGTTTTACCCCAATATTCTTTGATTTCCCAAATCGCCCGAGGATTTTCCAAAGAAGGTATAGCTCCATCAAGATTTCTGGCACTGACATGAAGACCCTGATCCGAAAACCAAATAGCCCGGCGCTGTGGATCAAGATTAACATCCACTCCCTCTGATTTACAAACTTTAGCTGCTACACCAGACACCGCAGCAATGAGCGTCTTGGAAGATTGATGATGCGATTGATTTTTGGTGGCTGTTTTGCCTACCAAAAACTTCATCTTTCTGCAGTAAGCTAAGGCGCCTTCTTCCAAACGCAGAATCCCCAAAGCACTTACAAGTAAGCTTTTTGAATCTGTTATATATAGCTCCAGCATATCGATGAGTTGTGGATCGATTGGAAATTTGGTTGTTTGCTTCGGCAGACCGGTTTCATTTTTCAAACTACCTAGAAAGTCAGCGATACTATCCTCGCCTCGTAGCCTGAGAGATCTATAATAGCGAACTAGGCTCCAAAATTCGTGAGACCATTTTAATTCAGAATAGCGTGAGATACGTTTCATAAGAATCGACTACAATAAAGTTTGGATGGCGAGGTTTGAAAAAATGTTCATATGAACATCATATTCATCTTGATCTATAGCTACTTCTATGTTTCACTTATCATATGGTCAGGTTCAAGAATAATATTGGCCCATTCATCAAGTGGGTGGGAGGAAAACAAAGCATTGCCGACCAGTTGCTAGCATTTTTCCCTAAAGAATTCGATTGTCTTTACGAACCATTTGTTGGCGGTGGTAGCATTTTTATGGCCACCGAATGGAAAAATGCCGCGATTTCGGACGTGAATGGCTGGCTAATCGATACCTACAAAGCCATTCGTGACGACTGGAAACAAGTTGCCGATCTCCTTGATAACATGCCAAATGAAAAGCCATTCTTTCTAGAGCTACGCACCAAACATCCTAACGATTACACCACACACTTCGAGCGTGCCGCTGCCTTCATCTACCTCAATAAAACTTGCTTTCGCGGACTCTTCAGAGTGAACAAAAAAGGATTTTTTAATGTACCTTACGGTGAATACAACCGACGCTACTACGACCCAGGAAACCTTAAGCGTGTAGGTGAAATTCTCTCTAAGGTGGAAATTTTTCAAGGCGATTTCGAACTCTGTCTCTCAAATGCAACCGAAAAGGATTTTGTCTATTTCGATCCTCCTTACTACAAACTCGGAGGCCACTCAGACTTCAACCGTTACACCCCCGACCAGTTTAAAGAGGCGGAGCATCTACGCTTAGCGGCCCTCTGCCGCGAGCTTGACCAACGAAATATTCGATGGGCGGTTTCAAACAGTGACACTCCTTTCACACGAGAACTATTCCAAGGCTTCTATGCCACACCAGTGAGTGCACGAAGAGAAATTAATTTGAACCCTAAAGCTAGAAACATCCAAGAGCTGTTATTTACAAATTATAAGGTCCAAACAAGAACTGTAGAACTGCTTGAGCAAGGAGAATTGGTACTAGCGTAATTGGGGGGGAGTGTGCAACTAAAGATTCCCAAATAAAACAAAGTTAGGGCTGCTACAGGACCGATCCCACCACGCGGATCAAATCCTGCGGCGGATAGGGTTTTGGTAACACCGCAATAAAACCGAATTCTCCGGGATTCGCCATCGCCGGAGCATCCGAATAGCCGCTTGAAACGATCACTTTGACCTGCGGGTCAATTTCCTTCAAAGCCTTCATCGTTTCAATCCCCCCCATCCCACCCTCGATGGTCAGATCGCTCAGGACCAGGTCAAAGGGACGCCCCGCTTCCATTGCTTCCACATACAAGCGCGTCGTTTCTTTGCCGTCTTTGCTCTCCACCACATCATAACCCTGCTTCCGCAAACAACGAACAATCAGCTGACGAATCAATTCCTCATCCTCGAGAATCAGAATGCGGACAGCCCCCGCTTGTGCCGATGTATCATCTGCGGGGGGAATCAATACGTCAGCACTTTCTCCCTCTTCGCAAAAGATTTCCCCCTCCCCCGAATCACCTTCATGAAGTTTCAGAGGCAGATACAAACGAGCCTGCGTTCCCTCTCCCGGCACTGAGCTTAGCTCCAAATGA
>JAADHD010000208.1 GCA_013152075.1 Verrucomicrobiota bacterium
TCGAAAGAAGGTGGGTTCGCTCCAAGTTAAAAGGAGGCTTGCCCACCGCCGACTCGAACGTGTTTAGGTTTGCTTCAAGCGACTTGATTTCCTGGGTCACTGCGTTGGCGAAATCAGTTTCAACGGTATCGAGGAGGTCGGAAACGAGGGACTGAATGGAAGGATCCGCTTTTATAACCATGTTTTGGAGTTCTTGGCGGCGGCGGTAGTCGAGGATGCCTTCCGAGACCACTTTGACCAATAGATCCGCGCTCTCCTGCTGGGATTTGCTGAGAACGCCGTCGTCCTTGAGAACCTTTACCGTGCCCTTTAAATCTTCATTGAGCAACGAAGAGTCAAGCCCGGCCACTTTTGCCATGGTCTTGAAATAGCTCGTTAGGACAGTATTGATTCCTTCCAACTGCGTGGCAAGTTTATCGGGTGTAGGTGTCCAATACTGGGCCCGAACGAGGGTTTTCTGAACTTCGTAGGTCTTTATCCATTCCGTTCCCAGATCAGCTACGGCGGTAACTTTCGCTGATTCAGCAGCGTATTTTCCAACTGGTTTAAGTGAAAAACACCCAGAAACAGTTGTAAACGCAATAACAATAAGATATCCAAAAATTTTCCCCACGGGCATTAATTTATTTTTTTATAGGGTTGCTCTAGTATAGAGGCTAGGAGTTAGTTAGAAAGTAACTCGAATATATGGATATTCCAAGAAAAAAATGCTTCCGAATTGACTGATGTCAAATAGCCTCTCTGAGGAGGGGAGCAAGTAGCCAGGGAGGGTCATTTTGCGTCTGTCGTTTTGTGTAACGCTTCTCTCCAGCTTTGAGTGAGGGCGGGCAGGGTGGCGGCTTTTTGTCTGTCGACGATGTGATCCTTGTCAAAATGCTTTAGGCGGGTGATGTCCGCGACTGAGAGGGAGTTCTCTGCGCTGTGGATCTTGTGGATTTGATCTCCAGCTTGAATGACGCCATTTTTGACCACGCGCAGGTAGAAGCCGGTTTTCAGGCTTTTTAGAAAGGGGCGAAGAACTTGTGGGGCTTGCAGGATGACTCCCAGTTTGAAACAGGGTTCTCGAGGTTGTGATACTTCGAACTCTGCGCTGTCACCAATGCGGAAACGGTCTCCGATCATGACTTCGGTTTCGAGCAGGCCTTCGGTGCTCAGGTTTTCTCCAAACTGTCCGCAGGGGAGGTCATTTGGATCGCGGTCGAGCAATTCGGCAAAGTGCTGATAATGTTCATGCGGGAAGGCATACACGGCTTTGTCGATGCCGCCGTGGACGGATAAATCCGCCTGGCCATCACCGTTCAGTCCATCGGAGTCAACTGGGATGGGTTCGCTAACTGGTATCTTAAAGATACCAGTGGTGACGGATTTCCCCTGCCACTCGATGGTTTGTGGCAGGGATCGATTGACCGAAAGGATACGCATTGGGAATTAGGAATTAGGAATTTGGAAATTGGGTAAAAAAAAGGGCCGGGTGAATTGATCACGCCGGCCCGGAATTTTAGCTTGTTGGGCTCTATTCTTTCAACCAGCTAGTAGTAAAACTACGGAAGGTGATTGCTTCCGGCTCGGACTCGGACATGTTTGCTCCACGTTCGTAGAGGATGTGAACGTTGTCTCCTTCGCCAGCGGCGAGTGAAGAGTATCCGGCCACTCCGTTATCGATGATTTTCGAAGCCGGGTAAGTTGCACCGTTGTCTGAGCTGAGACGTGCGGTGAGGCTTTTACGCATGATCATGTTGGCAGGATTGGTGAATACGATGCCGGCCTTGGTGGCAACAGCGCTTCCCTGGCACATGGGCTCGAGCAGTCCCTTGACGAATACCGCTTCGCTCCATCCACTTGCCCCATCTTTGCTGGTGGCCTGTGCGCGCATTCCCTTGAGGGCTTTGTTGCGGATGTTGATGATGACGGTGCCATCGGCAGCCTGAACGACGGCCGCTTCTAGAGGTTTCTCCAGTTTGGTGCCGGTTTTGGCAGTGGTGATTTCGAAATCAAAAGCAACGATCTCACCGCGCTTCCAGGTTTTGCCTTTGTCATCGCTGTAAATAGTGGCGGTCACGGCGGGTTGAAAGCCGATGCCTACGGTTCCCTGTGAAAGCCAGACAGGAACGACGAGGCGTCCGCTGGATAGTTGGGTTCCAGCACCAGGTCCTGGGGCGATCAATTTCCAGTCCACTTCTGATCTAAATTCTTCGAATACCTTGGTGATTTCGACAGGCTTGCTGAGATTGCCGCCATTGTCGTCTGCTGACATGTAGAAAACGCGATTGTATTCTACGCCGTAGAGGAGGTGAACCCCGCCGTCTTTCTGGTCAGCAACTACCGTAGGGTTGTGTGTAGCGATGGCTCCTACAGTTGCTGGTTTTTTCAATTTGAGCGAAACCGGATTGTCCTTGGCGTCAGCTGGTGGGCTGGTGATTTTTGCCGAGTCGCTCCAGGTTTTGCCACCGTCCTTGGAGGTGCGCATGAAAATGTCCACTTCATCCCATCCCAGAGCCTTGTTTTTACGGCCTTCTGCCACGGCGATGAGCGTGCCTGATTTACTCCGGACAAGTCCAGGGTAGCGATAGAGAGGACGATCAGCGTCCCCTTGGGTGAAAAGATCAGTGGGCTCAGTGGGCTCGGCTTTCAACATCGAAGTGGAGGCCAGGGCCAGAGCTGAGGTGAGTAGGATTCTTGAGAATACTTTCATGTGAATAGAATATTGTCTTGTGATTAGAAGTGCCTACGAAAGCCGTCAAATCAGTGCCTTGCAAGCAGGGAATTTCAATTTGCAGTGAAGAATTAGCAATTAGGAATTGGACATTTGGTGGAATATCACCAGATTCAAGCGGGGCGCAGTAGCCGACCCCTTATTTCAGATGCGTTTTTTTAAGCTTAAGCCTCATTGGCAAATTTTGATCGCCTTGCTGTTCGCCGCTGTTGCAGGTGTGGTACTCGGCAAAGGGGGGATAGGGGATAGCGGTTTTGGCCGATTTTCTTTGGAAAGCTGTCGTTTCCTGGGATCCATTTTCATGAGTGCGCTCAAGATGGTGATCGTGCCTTTGATCGTATCATCGATTGTGACGGGCATTGCAGGACTCGGGAAAATGGAGGGTTTTGGACGTTTGGGAATCAAGACCTTACTTTATTATGCATTGACGAGTTTGATCGCCATTCTCATTGGTCTGGCGGTGGTCAATGTGATGAAACCAGGCTTGAAGGACGGAGTGCCCAATCCTGAAATCAAAAAAATGTTTGATAACAAGGCGGCGGAACTGGGTCACAGCCCTGACAAAAAAGTATCGGATGCGGCGGAGAGGGCGAGCAAGGGCTCGAAAACAGTGATCGATGTTTTCAAGAGCATGGTGCCCTCTAATGTTATCAAGGCGGCGGCAGAGGGTCAGATGCTGGGATTGATATTTTTCAGTATAGTTTTCGGTGCCGCGATGATCCACATGACGGGGGAGAGCGCGGATGTGATGCGTCACTTTTTTATTGCCCTTAACGACCTGATGATTGCCATCACCAAAGGCGTGATGTTGTTTGCTCCACTGGGGGTTTTTGCCTTGATCGTACCAGTGATGGCCGAAACTGGATTATCGACCTTGTTCGGAACTTTGTTGAAGTATTTTGTGGTTGTTCTGCTGGCACTGGGAATTCACTTGTTTGTCGTATTGCCTATCCTGCTCAAAACAATAGGCGGGGTAAATCCGTGGCGTCATTTTGTGGCGATGAAAGAAGCCATGCTGACTGCATTTTCTACTTCATCATCGTCGGCGACATTGCCTATTACGATGCGATGTGTGGTGGATAATGCGGGTGTCTCTCGCAGGACTACGAGTTTTGTCCTTCCTTTGGGAGCAACAGTTAACATGGATGGCACCGCTTTGTATGAATGCGTGGCGGTAATTTTCACGACTCAGGTATTGGGGTATGAAATGTCCCTGACGGAACAATTTGCCATCGTATTCATGGCTCTCATTACCAGCATCGGGGTGGCCGGTGTGCCTTCGGCCAGTCTGGTGGCCATTCTGATTATTTTTAAAAGCGCGGATATTCCCGGGCTCGATCCAGCCGCCGCAATGGCCGTGTTGTTGGCGGTTGACCGTTTGCTCGATATGTCTCGAACCGTAGTGAATATCTTCAGCGATTCTTGTGGTGCTGTAATAATTGGTCGATCAGAAGGAGAAAAGGGGATTTTAGAGGGAAATCAAACAGATGTGTTTGGAAAGGGGTTTTGACCTGATGTTTTTAATATGTAACAAAGTTGTAGAAAAATGAGAAAAGTATAGACCTTGTTAAATAAAATGAGTATTCTATAATTGCATGAGGGCGTCCGTCATAATAAATAAATACATAGATACCCAGAACTGTGGAAACACTAATCGAACCGGAAAGTTCTGATTCCAAGAAATCAGAGCCAGTTAATGAGAGCAAATCAAGCGGTTCCACCGAGCCAGTAAAGGCGGGGGGATCAAGCGAGGATGTGCTCAAGGAGGCACTTGATAATCAAGTGCCGCGTCTGTTTGGTGTCTCAGCGCATGGGGTTCGAGGTCGGACAGGGGTGGAAGAAGAGGCAGTAGTTGCACGGGATTTGCGGATGATGCGGGAGGGGAGCGAAGCTATCGGGCAGGAGTTGGGGATGGAAACGATCGGCTATGTGGCGATTTATGAAGAGAACTCGACCGTTGCTTACCGCTATGACTCGGACTCTAACCCGAGAGACCCTCATTTGATTGCCGCGATGGTCAATTGTCGCATGCCAATGCGGGCATTGTTGAAAGTCATGGGTGAGGCGAGATAAGCATCAGAAAATTTAAGATATGGGAAAAAACGGCACTAGTACTGAACCTTTGGAGGTGTTGATTGCTGCAGGCACTGTTAGAGGTACTTGTTTGCTTAATAATGGAGAAGTTATTTACGAAACTTTTCCTTACTCAGCAGCCCGATTGGTGAAGGTGTGCCGGGTGGTGGAGGGCTTGACGAAAGAATTTAAAAACCAGGGGCGAAACGTGGATCAAATGGCATTTGGCTACGAAGGCGGCAATTTACTGGCTGTTTCGGTGGGGAATCACCGCATAATCATCATGCATTTGATGAATGACGAGATTGATTTCCTCGCGCAAGTAGCCCGTGCCTGTTTGGAGGATATTGTTGCTGCAGAAAAGCCTGCTCAAGAAGCCGAATCTGAAAGGATTAGTCAAAAATTAAAGAAAGACTTTTCACTTGAGACGGTACCTGTGGTGCTGGCCAGGGATCGGGAAATTGATGGAAGTAAAAGAGTCGAAGAAACTGCCAAAGTGGCCGTATTAAGTGCCCCTCCGATACATGTGGCTCCGCCGGTGCCAGGCACTGAACCGGAGAGTGAATTGTCGCCTGAGAATATTTCTTTAGGTATTTAGAGCACTTGTATGAAGTGCTTGCTGTTATTCAGCTTACTTGCTGAACAAGTGACAGGTCGACCATAAGATCCTGAGTGATTGCTTCCAAATCGCTGCGAAAGTCATCGAGAGGGCTACCATCTGGCATACGTACGATGGCATTGGCTTGAAACAAGGTTTCACCCGACCAGGGAGCGCTGGTGAGTTTGGTATTGAGTTCTTCAACATTGCCGCCGTGTGAAGATATGATAGCAGAGATTTGGCGAACGATACCGGGTTGATCCTGTCCGATTACTTCCAGTTGAAGAACCGTGCCATTGTCGGCGGTATCTGCGGATTTAGGGCTTTGACCGGTGACAACAGAGACTGATAGCCCGTCTTGCTCAAGCCCAGCCAGTGCTTGTTTTAAATCATCAGATTTTTCCTTTGAGACTTCTATTTGGAGTATGCCGGCAAATTGTCCAGCCAGATGCGCCATGCGGCTTTGCAACCAGTTGCCGCCGTTTTCGGTGACGCTTTTTGAAATTGATTGTACGAGGCCCGAGCGATCGGGGCCGATGATGGTGACTACAAGTGAAGTTTGCATAGATTCGAGTTTGTAATGGTGACAGGGCAAAGGCGAGCGTGCAAGTGTTGGCTTTACAATTTCGTTGCGTGAGGCTTCCCTTTCGCCATCTTTCATAGTCATTTAGTTCATGAAGCAGAGCGAGGAAAAATTAATCAATCATGAAGGCGCCTTGTGCTTGGTCACTGCGTTGATGGCTGAAGCGAAGCCATTGATTGATCACTACCGTTTGGTCAAAGTGAAGGATCATTCCGCTTTCCCCACGTTCAGCGATAAGGACGGGCGGGTTTTGTTGATCGTCTCGGGAATAGGGAAAGTTTTGAGTGCTGCGGCAAGTAGTAGCCTTTATCATATTTCGAATGAAAGCGTCGGCATGGCCTGGTTGAATGTGGGAATCGCTGGTCATCGAGACTGTGATTTGGGAGAGTTGCGTTGGGTTAACAAGATCGAGGACGCCGCATCGGGGAAGAGTTGGTATCCGCCGAGGATCTTGAAAACAGGTGCGCGTAGGGGGAGTGCGCTGATGACAGTGGATCAGCCGGGAGATTATCCGGAAGGCGATACCTTGGTTGATATGGAGGCGAGTGGTTTTTATCCAATAGCAAGTCGCTTTTCAACCCGGGAACTGGTGCAGTGTGTGAAGGTGGTTTCGGATAACGCTGATAAGTCATGGCGTGATTTAAAAAAGGGCCAGGTGAGCGAATGGATCAAGCAGCAGATGAATGAAATAGCTGGGGGTGTTGAGGAATTACTCGCTTTATCAGCCGATGAGATGAAGCGCTGTTCTTTACCGATTGGTTATGATGATATGTTGTTGGCGTGGCATTTTACGGAAACCGAGAAGCATATTTTGCGGAAACTGCTGAGCCGACGTCAGGTGTTGATGCCGGATACGGACTTGCCGGAATTATATTGTCGTCGAGAAGCGGTTCAATCAGGGGCAGCGGTGTTACGGTTATTGCGTGACAGTATTGAGAAGGTTGGGGATGAAATCATAGTGAGGGGTTGAGGCTATGGATACTCTTTATATCGAAGAAGAAGTGTTGGATCATCCGCGAGTGCGTGGAATGCGTGAGCGTTGTCCAAAAGCAGAGACCATCATCTGTGAGCGGTATAGCGAAGTGTTTAATGTGAAAGGACAAAACTTTCGCTGGCAGAAACGCAAGCCTTCCTGGATTCTGGCGAAAAAACACGGTCGCATGGTTTTACCCACGCCGCCTGAATACGGTATCGGGTGTAAACACAACTTCTACTTTTCTCATATTTTGAATTGTCCTTATGACTGCAGGTATTGTTTTTTACAGGGAATGTTCCGCTCTGCGCATCAGGTGTGGTTTGTGAATTATGAAGATATTCAACAAGCTATCGATGATACGCTTTCGGAGTACCCAGAAGATGAAATTGTGGGGTTTTTCTCAGGCTACGACGGGGACTCCCTGGCTTTGGAAAACCTGACAGGCTTTGCTGATAATTTTCTACCGTTTTTTGAAAAACGGCCGCGGGCGATTCTGGAACTGCGAACGAAGAGTGTGAATGTGAAAACGCTAACGAGTCGGCAGGCGCTAGAGAATGTGGTGGTGGCTTTCAGTCTGTCACCGAGGCAAATTGCAGAAAAGCTCGAGCATGGGGCTCCAAATTTTGATCAGAGATTGAAGGCGCTGAGAAAAGTCGCGGAACAGGGCTGGCCGATTGGTTTGAGGTTGGATCCGCTTATCGCGCAAGCACACTTCAGTGAAGAGTATCAGCGCTTGATAGACGAGATATTTGCTGTTGTAAACCCTGACCAGGTTCATTCGGTGACCTATGGGCCAATGAGGTTTCCAGAAGCGATGTTTGAGCGGATGAGTCGACTGTATCCTGATGAACGATTGTTTGCCGCTGGATTTGAGAAACGAGACGGTGGTTTATTGACTTACGCGCCGCAGCGAGAGGAGGAGATGCGAGCTGAATTGCGGCGTCTCCTGGCTGAGCGATTGCCTGTCGAGAAGCTGTTCGACTGTGTTGGGTCGTAGCTTAGTAGGATGGAGGGCCATCATCGGCTACCTGGACAATGATCGCATCGGGAAGTGCCTTTTGAAGAGTTTTGACGTCTGCGGCGCTTACTGAGGTGTCGGCGATCTGCAGTAATTGGAGTTGGGTAAGCGCGGAAAGAGGAGCGAGGTCTTTCAGGGCTTTGCAGTGGGAGAAGTCGAGGTTTTGAATTTGCTTCAGTTGAGCAAGTTCGGAAATATCAGTCAGATTCTCGCAGGTGTTAAGGGTCAGTTGCTCGAGCTTACTTGCAATTGAAATTCCATTTACGGATTTGAGTTTAGGGCAATAGGAGAAACCTGCGTAATATAATTGGTTCGGCGAAGATAAGCCGCTTAAGGAATCCAGATCCTCGCAGGCGTCAATGTGCAGTTCGCGAAGATTGTTTAGCTTCGACAGTGTCGAAAGGTCTTTGAAATTTTCCATGCCGCCGAGGCGGAGGATTTCTATGCTGCTTAGGTTTTTGAGGAAGTCTAGGGATTTCAGGGAACTGCAATTTCTCAAATCAAACATGAGGAGCTCGCTGAGTGAATCAATTCCCGTGAGTTGTTTTAATTGATGGCAGGTTGAGATGTCCAGATCGGTCAGGTCTGGCAGGTTTTCCAGGCCTTCAATGGAACTTAGCTGAATATTTCCTCCCAGAAAAAGTTGTTTCAGTGCAGGGGTTTTTACCAGTGAGAGAGTTTTTATTTTTGGGCAGTTTTCAATGTAAAGATTCTCAAGGGTATTGGAAGGAGGGATGAGAATATTGCCGGACAGTTGGGTGCAGTCGCTGAGCACGAGTGTGCGGATATTTTTGAGGAACTCGAGCCCCTCAATTGACTTGAGTTTTGCGCAACCGGCGGCAGAAAAGTTTTCCAGATCTGATAGTAGCTGCATTCCCTGGAGAGTTTCCAGGTTTGGGCAGAGGGATACATTCAACGAGGCGATCTTACCGAGTTTTGTTAGCAACGGGGCTA
>JAADHD010000088.1 GCA_013152075.1 Verrucomicrobiota bacterium
GGACATATTAAATACTAACTGATTAAACTAACTATTCAATAAGATTTATGAAGTATTTTTGTCCCAAACACCCACTAATTAAGTGCCATTCGGAGCAGGAGAATATTATTGCAATCTTGCGAAACCCTTTTCAGTAAAAATGCGCCACCGCACACCAATCCAATACGGAGCACCACTTAAAAAACACAACTCATTCACCATCAACCCACCCCCTCCCAGGCTCCCATTTCTGCTGCACCCCTTTATTCTCAATCACCGGCATCAAAAACCCGGCTAAGCGTGGAATGATTTCTGGGAAAGTCGGCGCCTCCAGTTTCCCCTTCCTGAGAAACGCCTTCCATTGGGTATTCTTCCCCGGGTCGCTGGCAAATTCAGATGTCAACGCCAGCGGAGCTTCTTCCGGAAGCTCCGTGCCACGACGAGCAAATGTGGCAGCTATAGCTCCCGAAAGCACGGCTCGATCAAACGACATATGCTGGCTCAGCCAATAGAGATCGTAAAAATCCTTCATCCGGCTGTTGGACAATTGAAGCGTCACTGCAGCTTCCAATTTTTCGGCGATGACTGTCTCGGGTGGATATGCCAGCAAATTGACGGAGGGGAAATCCAGTAAACTACGCCATTCTGATTTCTGCGGCTCCGGTGAAACCACATCACCAAAACCAACATCGATCTGAAGTGAAACACGCGCTCCGGCTAGGGACACCAATAGGTTTGCTCGCACTCCCCCGTAATCCATGTCGGCCCGGATTGGCCCGGTTTTTACCTCTTCCCACTCGATCCCGTCATTGGGCTCTATAGACAGCTCGCTAATCTCGGAAAAGATCCCTTTGATGGCCTCCTCGGACGAATCACCAAATCCCAACAAATCAAGATCCCTTGTTGACCGATGAGCCTCCTCGCTCCAAAGGCGGAACAACTGGGCTCCTTTCAAGATGAAGCGATCCTTGTAGCGGCTTTGGCTAAGACGATAAAGAAAACGGCCGGTGACGTATTGCTCCAACAAAGCGGCAAAGGGTTCGCCCGACGCTCGGGAGAGATTCAAGAGACGCGCTCGAACTGATGCCGCTACATTCTTCACAGCATTGCCTCCATGTAAGGCTGCATCACTTTGCTTACCCGTGTTAGTCGTGCCAATCGGTGAATCTCTCTACGACTGTTTCGATCTTTTTGAATCACATCGCGCAACGCTTCATTACAAACATCGATACCCAGTTTGTTCCGCTGCTTGAAACAATCCACCACAGTTCGCTCCGGGCTTGTGATCGCAACATCAACCCTGCTGAGTTTATGAATCACCACCCCCTCTGTAAAAAGTACCTCGACGCGTGTGCGAACGATCCGAATAGGAGGCCAGTCGATTTTTGGACTACGCGCCTTCATCGGGAGCTGGATCCAAACCTGATAGGCTTGTTGGGTTCCTATGTTATGAAATTTGAGAGCACTGATCAATACAATCACAGCTTTGGGAGCACTTTGAATAACTTGAATGAGATCATGATGCTCAGTGACTGGCGAATCAACATGATGATAGATGCCGCGTCGTACTCGTGTTAGATGACCATCACGAACCAGTCGAGTTAGCGATTGGTCAGAAATTCCCGCCTCAAGAAGGTGCGCAATCGTCAGCACCTCATGCTGGGAAGCGACAGATCTCAGTTTGCTTAGGATGGAATCAGGCATGTTAGCGAGTCGGTAAACGCAGGTCATTATATTCAAAGACATACGTTTTACAAGGCTAAATTTGGGAAGAGAGTCAGGAACATAACATTGCAATATTTCTTCAGAAGAACCCGAGCCACTCCCCTCTCTCGCACTCTAACTGGTTTTATTTTAAAACCAGTTCATCCCAAAGTCCCAGAAAAGGGGGCATTATATGCCATACAGCTCCCCCTTAGTGTTCAATTGAAATTCGATAGCCCGAGTGACTTCTTAAGTTGAGAACAGTGCCTTCATCAAAAATTAGATATTGGCCTTTGATTCCCATCAATTTCTTTTCGATAAGCGGCATTTTATCCAGCTTTAAACTAAGCACCTTTTCCGGGTATGAAATAACGGGGTAGGCAATGGTTGTTACCTCATCGTTGCTGGAAACAAATTCGTGATATTCTTCCGGGAGAAGGTCGAGAGCCTGATCTTTTGCTTCTAATAAATCGTCGTCGGGAGCCTCATTTTTAAGCATTTTTCTCCAATTTGTCTTATCAGACATATGCTCTTTCAATTCTACCTCTATTAACCCGGCAAGCTGCCTGTATGGCACTTCGGCCAAAAGTATTGCTTCAGTCGCCCCTTGATCGATCCATCTTGTTGGGATTTGGACATCTCGCGTAACGCCAACTTTCACTCCGCTGGTCTTCGATAAATACACCACGTGAGGTTTTAGGTGATGCTCTCGCTCCCACTCTTCATCCCGCAAGGCGATGCCTTCGTGAATCTGGCTCAGTTCTGGACGAATGATGCTCGGCACCGCCATCGGTGAATTCATAAAGGCATCGTAACTCATGCCGTCACCAAAGGACTTTTTGATCTTTTTCCCCGTAACCACACAGTTGATCTGATCCAGAAATTCGATGCGGATCGTATTGCCAATCAGTTCATTCATGGCCACCTCGCAGCCCGGCTCGAGTACGTCACACAAAGGCAGGCGATAGTCGACTTTCTGCTGCTCCTGCAAAGAGACTCTCATTTTGCGGATATTGCCCTGGTATTTCATGGCTCACTATACTCAAAAAAACAATTGAAGATAGAAACTCGCTGAGCGGGAATGATGAGAACCAGCCATCAACACAATCTAAAGCAGAACGGCATCCAACACAGATGCGTGATGCCGTTCTCTTAAATTGTTACCCAATTACTTTTTCTGCGCTTCCTGCTCCAAGGCTTGTTTAACAGCTTCTTTGGTTTTCGCTTGAATTTTAGGCATGATATCGATCATGATTTTTTGCATTTCCTGCATCGTAGCCAGCTGCAGCTCTGTCTGCTTGTTGACATAAACCTGACCGGCCGGCGTCTCGAACAGTTCGGTCAGGTTGTTGACTTCTTCAGTTGTGAATACCTGGGCGTAAGCCCTCACCAACATTGACCCTATATTTTCCCAAGACATCAATTTTTCGACTTCTTCCATTGAAGCCTCCATTATTTTCCCGGTAGCAATTTTTTGTTCTTCGCTGAGCCCTTGCTGGTCCAGCATCGCCATCTGCATTTTTTTTACCCCTTCCAAGGCAGGCCCCATGCTTTCTTTCACTTTCATAGTGGCCATGAACTTCTCTACCGCAGCGACGGTTTCCGAATCCAATGTTTCCTCCGGGGCAGCTTGTGTCGACACAAGGGTAAATAGAGAAACTGCTGCGCAACACACAGCTAGTCCTGAGATGCGCTTTTTGAAAATTTGATTGATTTTGGTTTTCATTATTTTTTTGGTTATAATTACTGTCGGATCGCGTCCGGCACTTTTACAATTACTTCAGTTCCACATTGCAGCCAACACCGACCTCTGACGATTACAATATAACTCCCATTTTGTATAGCCCGTTCACCTTTCACTCCTACCCCTCTTTTCACTTCGGCATTCAACAATCACCATTGCTTACGGGTAGTATCCTCCAGCTGTCCACATGCTTCGCATTCCGGCTCATCAATCATAAATGTCGATTCCGAAACTTCCTCACTCCTCTTTCCATTCTGAATCCTGATTCCTTCTCGCCCACTTTATTGACCTCTTCCTGAAAGTTTGAGCCCCCCATACAAAGTCACTTGAATTCCTCCAGTTCTTCCAGCGAAAGATCTATCGAATCCACTAAAGCTTGCTCCTCGAGAGGCATCTGTCTTTCCTTCGGACACAGCAACATGTAGGGGATATCACCCACTGAGCGAAACCCCAAACCTTTAAAGTGGTTCTCAAGCTTCGCCTTGGCTATCTCTCGATCTTGGGACAAGCTCGCCAAAGCAAGTCGTTCCCATCTTAAATCATCCCGAATCCCCCGCTCAAACTGCAAGGGCAAGGGCTGAAGGGCAACCAGGGCGCACCCGTTTTCCCAATCGCCGATGGCCCGATTAAGCGCGGAAATCCCCAATCGCTGCCCTCTCGCGACCGGCTCCACCGTTAGGGAGCGAATGTAAATAAGATCTTCGTGGGGGAGGGCGCTCGAAAACGCCTCTCGAACCGGCTCGACAAATTCGTTCAAACCAGTCTCATACAAAGGCGCACCAAAATCACTCAGTTCCTGACTGCTATCAAAAAGAGTATGGAAATTAAACCCCTCGTTGAGAGCCGTTCCAAGCCGAATCAGGGTAAAGTGCAGCTCCCCTAGTTGAATTAAGCGAGACGGCATCGAATCATCATCGATGTCGTATTCCGCTCGAATCGTCACTTTCATATCGAGCAGGTAGTCTTCGGACTCCAGTCGAGGGCCGACGCTGCTGGTGCAGCAATAGTCAAGAAAGGGGTAAAGGGTGATCTTGTCACTCGAGGAGTCCGGCCTATGATTCATGTTTCGTATCGTTTTTGTTTTTATGTGTTAATGGCTACA
This sequence comes from Verrucomicrobiota bacterium, assembly GCA_013152075.1. Classification (GTDB taxonomy): domain Bacteria; phylum Verrucomicrobiota; class Verrucomicrobiia; order Verrucomicrobiales; family DEV007; genus JAADHD01. The sequence goes on from JAADHD010000088.1 coordinate 4,530, forward strand.
ATCTCGTAAAGCAAATTCAGGGTAGAATTGACAAGAATCGTATCATCAGATATACGGTAATAACAAACAATAGCTTAAACCGGTATCAAACTGGTCGCCCCCTCCCCTCCCTTCTCTATGACAATCCAATCAGTGTTTTCATTTTTTTTGAAAGTTCTTGCCGTAGCCGTACTCTTGGTAGCGGCATACCGAATCTACGGTTATTACGATATTTTGAAAGCAATGGTGGTGACGATGGACTACAGCTCGTTATCGACCTTGATGCCGCTACTCTTTGAGCTGGTTGTGCTGGGCCTTTTTTCCCGCGGACTTTTTTGGCTTTCCACAAAATAAGCTTAACCTCTATTCCCAACGTAATTCATAGCCCCTTGTTCACCTCGGGCTACCGATCCCCTTATACGGAGCGAGCAACCAAACGGCCAACGCTATTGCCGCAAGCGCAACGTAAGCGAAAAAGAGGTGCCCCATGATCGCGAGGAAAGTGGCGGGAAAGGTGGTAGCCACAGCATACAATCCCCAAATACCTCCGCCTATCATGACAAAATGACCAAAGTCGGTCACCCAATCCCGGTCGGCGTAATAGAACGTCATTCCGAGAATATACATCGCCCACAGAGATGCCAAGCCCAGCACAATCTCGCCAACCTGCATCACCGCGTCGCCTTCACCGCTAGCGATCCCAGTTCCACAGTGGATAAAAGATAGGATGGCACCCGATACAACGGTTATCATAACCGGAGCGATGCCAAAAATGACAACGAGCACTCGGACCTGCAACAAAAACTTCAACCACGCCGGCCTCTCACGAACTTCTTTGGGACTTTCGTTTGGTAACTGGATACGAGTTTCCTCAGGTCCCGCTTCATCTACCCCCGAGTCCGACCCGGGAACAGATGCGCTCGCGTTATCCGGAATAGAATCTAAATTTTCATCCTTTTTCTCAGACGCAATACCTGCTTCCGTCGGTTTTTTCTTTGCCGCAGCGCCGATCTCAGGCAATGGATTATTTGTCGTATTATCCGGAGCGGGCAAGTCCTTCTTAACAGCACCTCCCAATTCCGGTAGCTCCTTTTTCATTGCCCCGCCTAGCTCGGGCAAATCCTTTTTAACCGCGCTTCCCAGATCTGGCAATTTGTCCTTAGCCGCTCCGAGTTCTGGAATACCATCGCTCGCGGCACGAGCGGGTTCAGATGCCGTCATCCCTGATGCAGCTCCCAGTTCCGGAATGGATGAACCTGTATTTGGCGAAGGCGAAGGCGAAGGAGCAGCCTGGACCTCTTGAGGCTGTGCTTGCCCCAATTTAATGAGCGTCAAACAGGTATTGCAATGCACCTCGGGCGTTGCCGTAGGATCAGCCGAATTGGTCGCACCACAACCGGGGCATTGATAATCCATATAAGCAGAAGCCGCCTGATCCCTTGGAGATATCAATGGCCCCAAACTCAACAGGGTCGAACACGCGGCACATTGCACCGTTGGCGTGAGGGCGGGGTCTGCTGAAATAACCACACCACATCCGGTGCATTGATAGTTGTTCATCATAGTCAAAAATTACAGTAAGCAGCTTTTCCTTTTACAGCTGCGTGAAAGAAAAATTAAAACGATAACACAATAAAGCGATTTTTACCTGATACCACAAATTGAATTTTCGTTTTCTCGCCTCCCCTCTCCACAAGCTTGATGCATGATGAGCCCATCGTTTATTTTACTGAAATGAGCTGCCGCCGATCCTGCGGCCGCGGATCAGGCTAAGCTCTAGTCATACTGCTAAAAATTATTGTAAGTGCCTGATAGAAAGATACTTTCTTTACCCCAAAGGGGTAGCTCTATGATAGCCCAGCGCAACGCGCCGGGATTATATCGATAGATATCATCAGCCCTGAAAGGGTGGCCCTAAAGCCTTGGGATTAGCGCCGCCCTCTTTGCGGCTTGATAATTTTGCTCCCATTATCCTGAGGCGATGCCCGCAGGCTACCTGTGAACTCAAGCTCAAAACCCACCCCTCTTCTTTCTGATTATCCGCGTGCATCCGCGAAATTCTCGGTAAAAAATCGCAGCCAAATGAAGGTCAGATAAAAATGACGCTGCTGCTTCATGCCTTACCATTCGGGTCAGCCCTTGAAAACAAAGACATACTTTACGGAAAGCAGCATCGGGGAAGGTGAGGTCCTATTATTCTGTTTATCCTCGAATTCAAAGACTGACTACTCATCGACATTCAGGATTCAGGATTCAGGGACTGACCCCCCATCCCGACTCTTATCCCATACATAATAATCCATGTCATTGGTTGCCGATGACTTAATTGTAATGCTTTCGTCGTCGTAAATGGCGAAAGTTAAGGTCACTTTCTGTCCTCCTGCATCGGCTTCGGCGACCACTTTATCAAGTGATTCTGAAACAATCACATAAGGCAGGGGTTTTCCTTTAACGTTCAGGTTTTGATCATCAACAACAATCGTGAATCGCTCAACGCGCTTGCTGATATCCTGCTTTATTTGATCGATTTTATCAGCAGCCACTTTTCCAGCCTTGATAACTTCGAGTGCCGACTTGTCGGGGTTAATTTTCCACTCACCCGTAATGTCGAATCGCGGCTGCTTGGAACAGCCTGCGAATGCCAAGGTCATCGCGATGATAAACGGGAGTTTTTTCAGATATGATGTGTTTTTCATTTTTTATAATGAACAGCAAGACCTACTGAACCGCTCAGCGGTCGTCGGGCTTGAATTCGAGGGTTAGGGGTTTTTGTGCATTTGAATTCCAATGTATTCACATTGTTTTCTTCAGGCTTTAGTTTGAGGGTTTTGAAAAATTATCCCATTATAAAAAGACCTGTCATTTGTAATGCACTAATATTGAGGGCTAATAGGAATTCCAAACTGCCTATTTATTGTTATTTTGTGAACCAGCCCGACAACAATAGCAGCAAGAGTGTTGACACTCCCTGCCTTTTATGATCCGATTTGAAATCACTATGAAATCGCTCCCACAAAAAACCGTTATTTTAACTCTTTTCTTCTCACTGACTCTTACCAGTTGCGAGACCACTGGCATCAATCCAGGAATCGCAGGCGCCCTCACCGGTGTCGGCTCAGGGGCCATTGCACGCGGCGTTGGCGCCTCCACCACGGAATCGTTGCTGATCGGCGCAGCAGTAGGTGTGACCACAGCTATCATTATCTCTTACAGCAAAAGAAAAGCCACCGAACGTGAGCAGGTGGCGGCGGCGGCAAGAGCTGCCCAGGTCAAAAAACAAGTCCGCGCCAAATCAAAATCTGCTCCCAAAAATCGTTACGTAGCAGTGCCTACCAAAAAATCTGATACCGTCATGCTCTACGACACCAAAAAGGACAAAATGGTTAACAGCTCTGCCTACGAGCTCGATAAAACTCCCAAAAAAGGTGAAGTCGTAAAATTCGGCTCCATCAACGCGGAATACGTAGGAACTTAATTCAAACCACTGAGCCTGGTTATTTTGATTTAGCTGATTGCGTTCATAACGCTTTCAGCTTTTCCTGCCACGCCGCGACCTTTTCGGCTTTGCCCCATTTTTCATACAGGGTTACCAGACGCTCGGCGGCAAATTTCAATCGCCCGCTCTTGGCATTGTTTTTTTTCATTCCGCTATAGCTGTCCAACAAGACGGGCTCGGCTTCGGCATATTTATGCATATCCGTAAGCACTTCTCCGTATAATGACTGGGCATGAAAGAACGGTAAACCACTGACGCCCTGCCTCTTCTGCACCGCGATCATTTGCCGGTATTGCGCTTCGGCATCTGCCAATTGTCCGGATTTCCAATACGAATAAGCCAAACTGTTCATCGCTCCAACCGTATCACGATGCTCAGGTCCCAAAACTTCTGTCATCGATTTCATTGTCGCTTCGTGTAAGCTCACCGCTTCCTTCCAACGACCTTCATTGATGAAGGTATTGGCCATATTATATTTCGCCCGCAAGGTGTCCGGATGATCCTCACCCTGAATTTCTATTCTCAACTTCAACGTTTCCTCATGCAGGGATCGCGCTTCCTTTTCGAGTCCCGCTATGTCGTAAGAATTTGCCACATTCTGCATCGAGCTAAGGGTGTCCGGATGCCCCAGGCCATTTACTTTTTCAGATAAGCTCAAAACTTCTTTGCGCAGCGGCAGCGCTTCTTTGTTGCGTCCCATCGCCACGTAGGTAGAAGCCAAGCTTCCCATCGAAGATATCGTGTCCGGATCATCAGGACCCAACACCTCTTTCCTCAATCTCAGCGTCTCCTCATCCAATGCCAACGCTTCTTTAAAACGACCCGCTTCCCGGTAGGAAATAGCTAAATTGCTCGCAGCAGTAAGAGTGCCTTCATGTTTATTCCCGAGCGACTCCCTTTCCAAT
>JAADHD010000153.1 GCA_013152075.1 Verrucomicrobiota bacterium
CTCGCGATAAATCAATCGGCCTTCTCTTTCATTACCGCCGCACGATCGTATGCCAAAGTCTCTGAAGATGAAACGAGGTTGCTCGTGATAATTGTTCAGTTTAAAAATCCCAATTATAAGGAAGACCCAGTCTCCATTCTTCTCCCTGACGGAAGATCCATCAATGTTCTCTACCAGTTTCAGACATCCGGCATTTACGATATCCAAACTCTCAAAAAAATTTCAAAGATCGATTGGTATTGCCCGGACGACAACCTTCTTTGGAACGAGGATTTTTCTTCCATGGTGTTGTTGAACCGCCTCGCGGTGCGACGCAATCCCGGGTGGGCAATCGCATTCGTTCATGATGGGAAAATAACAAAAACCTATGACTTGCCTGATCTTCTGAAATCACTCAACCATCCACTATTTTTACCTTACGTATCCTATGATTGGCATCACAAGTGGTATGATGATTTTGAGCGAGTAGATTCAAGTCTTCATCTTTCCACCGCAAAACATAGTATCGGAGAATATAGAGCTCTTTTTGACCTTGGCGTTCAGGAATTCTATGAGTTCGATTTCACCACCGGAAAACTTATCAGCCAACGCGTAGAAAACACCTAGCTCAAAGCAATGATCGCTTTGGTCGTTCTCATCATCATACTATCTCTTGGTGGAACTATCATTGGGATTCGCCTCAAGCAGAAACGAAAGCTCTTGCAAAATTTATAGAAAATGACTATATTAACTAGACACTTTCAAACTCCACTACAAACCCATGAAAGCTTCTATCGTAGATCTGAGATACAAGACCAATGAAATTTTAAAAGCATTGGACCGCAATGAAAGTGTGGAAATTCTGTACCACGGCAAAACCAAAGGGGTAATCAAACCGGCTTTGAAAAAAACGGCAGCGAACATCAAAGAGCATCCTTTTTTTGGAATGCACCGGAATCCCGATCAATCGGTTGCTGATGAAGTAGAGAGTCTGCGCAAACCTCGTTATGATTTATGACACCGATATCCTGATCTGGATTCAGCGCGGAAATGAAAAAGCCGCCAGGTTGATCGAAAGGGATGAAGATAAATATCTCTCAATCCAGAGTTTCATGGAATTATTGCAGGGAGCGAAAAACAAAACCCAGCACAAATACACCAGGGACTTCATCACTGATTTCAGGTTCTCTATTCTACCTCTCACTGAAAACATCGGGCACAGAGCATTGATCTATGTCGAAGAATACTCCATCTCCGCCGGCATGAGGGCCGCTGACGCCATTATTGCTGCAACCGCGATAGAAAACAACATGACCCTGGCGTCTAGCAATGCAAAACACTTCAAAGTGGTGAAGGATTTGCAGTTCAAAACATTCAAGCCGTAAACTCAATTGCAACGAAATTGGAACTTCGTTTTACGGTTACATTCTATCCTTCCTGAAATACCTACATCTGCATAACACCAACGATGCTAAATAAGATAGCCCATGGTGGAATCATGGGAATTTTATCATAAATACCCCAACTCTGAAAGGGTAGGGTATTTGGCACACGTTCACTCAACATGACAGGCTACCATCAAATAAACTGATATTGCTATCCATATTTGAGTCTTTACTGCATTCCCGCCCTCCTCCCCATCGACGGACGACCAAACCAGCCGTCCCTACCTCATCACTCACAATTCACTACTCAAAACTCTTCCACATCGTGGAAGCCCTACCCCATTCTTGCCAATTCCTTGATCGGTTTGCCGAATGGCAGGATCTGTCTCGGCAGTCCGGTCAGATCCTTGATATACTGATTGTAATCAATACCCAAATGCTGATAAACCGTCGCCCACAGGTCGTTCGGTGTCATCACGCGTTCGACCGGATGCTCCCCCTTGTCGTTCGTCGCTCCGATCAATTGACCCATCGGCATGTTGCCTCCTGACACCAACACTGACATTGCTTTCGGCCAGTGATCGCGCCCCGGTTGTACCACTCCCGTTTTGGTTCCGCGTTGCGGATTGATCTTCGGCGTATGACCAAAATCACTACCGACTACCAGCATCACTTTTTCATCCAGTCCGCGCTGATACAAATCCTCGATCAAGGCCGTCAAAGCCTGATCATAAACCGGAAGTCGCCATTTCATGTCCTCGAAAATGTGAGCGTTCACCGCATGGCAGTCCCAGTTACCAGTGCTGGATTTTGGAGTTACAGAGCCATTCCCTACAAAAGGACTTTGCCATACCATCGTCACAAAACGACTGCCGGCTTCCACCAGACGACGGGCCAACAAACCACGCTGACCATAAGCACTGCGACCATAACGCTCGCGAACGCTGTCAGGCTCTTCCTTCAAATCAAAAGCCTTGCGAACATCCTCACTCATCAGCATTTCCATGGCTTGAGCATTGAACGTATCCATCGCTTCCATCGAACCACTTTTGTCTATATCGCGCTTGAACTGATCCATGCCTTTCAACATCGCCAGACGATCATCGAGACGGCTTTCCATTTCAGGATTAACTCCAATGTTGTTCACTTTGAAATTTTCGCTATTGGGATTACCTGGAATCAAAAACGGTGTATTTGCAGGCCCCAGGTAAGCGGACCCCAAAGCATAGCTATCCATGTTGTTGCTGTCCTGTCCAGCCACTGAAATAGGCATCTCCAGATTTCCTTTTTGCGAACTTAGGATTTTTTTCACAATGCAGGGCACCGCCGGCGCATCGTTGACCGTTCCAGTCGGCGTTTTTGGCGGGCGTCCGGTCATCATCCGCTTGTGAGCTCCACCGTGATCAGCGAACTCATGGTGCATCGATCTGATCACCGCAAATTTATCGGCGATCTTGGCATGCATCGGCATGTGTTCACAAACTTCGATACCCTTCACATTGGTCCGGATAGGTCGAAAATCGCCACGATATTCCGATGGAGCCTCGGGTTTCATATCGTAAGTCTCCATATGCGGCATTCCACCCGGCAACCAGATAAAGATCACCGAACGATCTTCCATAGAATTGCCGACCGCCGCAGCCTCGGCTTTCATCTTCAGAAAATCACTCATGCCCAAGCCGAGCACGCTCAGCCCACCTATCTCCAGAAAGCTTCGGCGACGCATTGGCCCTGCACAGGGGCCCTGATTATTAAAAGGGTTCATACAGTATTATGACACGTTTCCCCCCCTTGTGTTCAAGGAATTCACGAAAAATGAAGAAGTGAATTCTTTCGCTCCTTACAAGTAATGGCGCTTTCCAAGCGCCGTTAATCAATCACCGGCGCATAAAAAGCGCCGCTCCTTGTTTAGGAATCGCACCCCTCACACCCTATTAACTAGGCATCAATTCGCGGATCGGTTTGCCATAAGGCAGAATCTGACGCGGCAAGCCGGACAAATCCTTGAGGTAATGATTATAATCAATGCCCAAATGCTGATAAACCGTCGCCCACAGGTCATTCGGCGTCATCACTCGCTCTACCGGATGTTCGCCCTTGTCATTTGTGGCTCCGATCACTTGCCCCATTGGCATGCCGCCACCGGAAACTAGTACTGACATCGCTTTCGGCCAGTGATCCCGGCCCGGTTGCATCACGCCTGTTGACGTTCCCCGACGTGTGGTGATTTTTGGCGTATGCCCAAAGTCACTGCCAACTACCAACATCACTTTTTCATCCAGCCCGCGTTGATACAAATCTTCAATCAGAGCCGACAAAGCCTGATCGTAAAATGGCAGGCGCCACTTTAAATCATTGAAAATGTGACAGTTCACCGCATGGCAATCCCAGTTGTAAACCGCGTCCTTGGGTTTGTCGTCGAGGTTCTCCCAAACCATCGTCACAAAACGACTTCCAGCTTCCACCAGACGCCGAGCCAACAAACCTCTCTGACCATAGCGGTGCATGCCATAACGCTCGCGAACGGCCGTCGGCTCTTGGCTCAAGTCAAAAGCCTGACGCACATTTTCGCTCATCAACATGTCCATCGCCTGCGCATTAAAAGTATCCATCGCTTCCATGCGTCCGCTTTTGTCTATGTCGCGCCGGAATTTATCCATTCCCTTGAGCATGGCCAAGCGATCATCCAGACGCCCTTCCATCTCTTTTTTCACCCCGATGTTCTGAACCTTGAAATCACTGTCACTCGGATCTCCAGTTACCATGAAAGGCGTTTGGGATGGCCCGAGGTAAGCAGGACCCATCGCAAAAGTATCCAGGCCAGCACGGCCCGCGTCAACTTCAGCCACACACACCGGCATTTCCAGATTGCTCTTCTTTTTACCGCTCAGCATCTTTTTCACGATGCTCGACACCGCCGGCGAATCGTTGACGGTACCCGTCGGTGTCTTCGGGGCCCGACCGGTCATCATCCGCTTGTGCGCACCTCCATGATCCGCAAACTCATGATGGATCGATCTGATAATCGCAAATTTATCGGCGATCTTGGCGTGCATCGGTAACAGCTCACAAACCTCAATCCCCTTCACGTTGGTTTTAATCGGTCGAAAATCCCCCCGATACTCAGCAGGCGCCTCCGGCTTCATGTCGTAGGTCTCCATATGGGGCAATCCGCCCGGTAACCAGATAAAGATTACCGATTTGTCCCCCATATCCCCTCCCGCAGCTTTCGCTTGCGCCTGCATTTTCAGGAAATCGCTCATGCCCAGTCCCAGCACACTCAGTCCCCCCACCTCAAGAAATGTCCTTCTACCAACAGGGCCAGCGCAAAATTTCGGGGTGCTCATAAGCCATTTTGACATAATCCGCCCCTCATCGTTCAAAGTATTTCCCGTCAATGCCCGCTCAAAACAGATTTTTTTGCCGTTTTCCCAATATTCCAGAAAAGTCTAATTTATTTAAATATTATAGAAATCTTAAATAGTTCTTGAAACTTAGCTGATATTGATGACTATGTTGTAATGAGATGCCCTCGTTGTTCAAAATCAGTCACCCATCGGTCTGACGGATGTCATTCCTGCGGGTATTCAATCACGGATGCTCAGGCCGTTTTTGGCACCACCATGGTGGAAATGGATCGTCTTCATGATGCCGCGCATTGTCTGCGCAAAGAAGAGCGTGCCGAAGTGCTCGACATCATGGATCGGCTCAAGGATCGTTTCCCTCAATTGTTTTTTTGCGCCTATCTTGGCACCCTGCCGGATAACGTAAAGATGAGCGAGCTGGGTTTCTGGCTACTCAATCACGCCGCCGTCAAAGGCGTCGACATCGCCCGCCCAAATGAGAACGCGATTCTCCTGTTACTTGATACGAATACCGGCCAGGCGGGAATTTCCCTTGGATATTATATCGAAAAATTCCTCGATGATGTCACTGCAGCACGTTGCCTTGGTTCAGCTCGCTCTCATTTTGTAAAAGGAGAAAACGGCAAAGCCTTGGGTAAGGTGATGAAGAAACTTGGACGCGCCTTGAGCAAACGCTCTCGCAACGTTCTGCGTATTCAATCCGAAACCAGTCAATCTGTTCTCAACCCATTCGGGGCATCGACCTCCAGCTTGCCGGTATTGCGCAATGCTAAAATGGGATCACCGCTAGTGAACAAAAGAGGCGAACGCGCCTTCTCGTAAACAGCGCATCAATCACTAGCCCTTCTTATTTTGTTATTGGAGCTATTCAGATATTCTAATGATTAATTCGATTCGTCGGCAAGCGAAGCGCTTGCCCTACAAGTATAGATGTTGCGACCTTTATTGTAGAGCAAACGCTTCGCTTGCCATTACGCTTGCTCTGACAGCAATCATGCTTCCCTGTTTTAGCTTCGCGCAAAAACAGGCGAATGGCCTGCCTGCCTGGAACAAACGGGACGCTGAACGTTTTGAAGAACCCGGTTCGGTGATACTCGGCAATGGGCTCTGGCCGCTGAATCCCGATGGCTCTACCGTTGCGCCGGTAAAAGATCCTGTATTGGAAGCGCTCAAGCAAAAACTCCGGGGAGGAGACCGCATCTTGCCAAGCGACCACATCCGCCCTCGGTTCCCGCTTTCGATCATGCAGCCAAAAGCCAATGGCCGTTCCCTGCGCCCGCCGCCTTTAAATGTGAGGCCTGCCCCCATTTTACTGTCACAAGCAGAATTTTTACCTCCCGAGTTAGCCGCCCAGTATTTCGGCGATAACAAGCCTGAGCAGCACTTGCTCGATCCGCAAAATTTTCTCACCACCCGGGATTCTGAAGAAATCGGACAAATCCTTCAGATGCACCAGAAAGAATCCCCGCTCGACATTTACCTCCTAGTTCTCGGACCGTCTCAGGCCCTGCCTACCTCGGTGTCTCTTTCTGCGATGCACCGTCGCTGGTTTGGTGAGAAGCCTGCCGCGATTGTTATTTACAACATGGAAGCGCCGCAGAAAACCCGCTTCGAGTTTGGTGATAAAATTCACGAAGCCCTTCCCGCTTCTGCCATCGATCGAGTAACTTACAGCTGCATCCGCGAGGCGGAAACTACAGGAAATCCCGCGGAGCAAATCAAACGACTTGCCTCCGAAATGTCGATACGTCTGTTTTGGATGACCAGCGTGCTCGACGGCAAACGTCCGGTCGGTGATCCCCTCCTGGCCGAGCAAACCGTCTCAGAACCGGAACCGGAAACCGGCGCCCGGATCAAATCGTTCTTCGTCGGGATCTGGCCAGTTGTGAAAAAAATATTTCTTTCAATCGCTGCCCTTGCTCTAGCCGCACTCGGCGCCTACGCCATCTGGAGCTGGCGACGTGATAGCATTACCGGTCGCCCTATCCGCTTTCCTGAGCGTGATCTTCCCATGCGCCTCGGCGGCTCTCATTCAGGCGGTTCCTACATCGGCATGACCTTCATTGCCAGGACCCAGCCCGAAAAAGAAGCCTAGGGCTGTAATTTTATAGGGTGAATGCTCATGCCGCTTCCCCTTCTTCAACAAAAACCCCTTGCGTTGGTGCTCTTGCCGACTTTGAATAAAACTCGTGCGCCCACCCACTAGTGAGCACACATTATCAATTCTATTAAAACACCCAAAAACATGGCTTACAAAGTTGGAGTAATCGGATACGGATGGGCAGCAGCTGCTCACATCGACGCCATCAATGGCACGGATCAAGGTAGCGTAGCTGCAGTCTATTCGTCGCGCGAATTGGACAGCAAGGAAGTGTCTGCAAAATTTGGCAGTGACATCGCTACTTATCAGGACGTCAGCGAACTGATCAATTCATCTGATATCGATACCGTTTCGATCACCAGTTACCCCAATCAGCATCGTGAGCAGGCCATCGCCGCAGCTGAAGCGGGCAAGAACATCATTCTGGAAAAACCCATGGCTCTCAACTGGGAGGACTGCAAAGCGATCAGCGATGCAATCGAAGCAAATAAGGTGAAAGCCTGTCTTTGTTTTGAACTGCGATTCATCAGCCAGTTCACCACCACCCAATCCATCATCGATGGCGGTTTTCTCGGTGATGTGCATTACGGCGAAGTTGACTACTACCACGGCATCGGCCCCTGGTATGGACAGTATCGATGGAACACCACCAAAGAAAACGGTGGATCAAGCCTGCTCTCCGCCGGTTGCCACGCCCTCGATGCGTTGCTGATGTGCATGGGCAATGACGTGGAAGAAGTCACCTGTTATTCAACCACTTCAAAAAACGAGATTTTCGCTAAATACGAATACCCCACAACCGCAACCGCCCTGCTGAAATTTTCCAATGGCAACCTGGGTAAAGTGGCTTCGGTGATTGACTGCATCCAACCCTACTACCTACACACCCATTTGGTCGGCAGCGAGGGTAGCATGCTCGATAACAAACTATACTCGACCAAACTGGGCCTGCGCGACAAACAATGGAGCGAGCTTCCGATGGCCATGGCCGATTCCGGCGATGTCGCCGATCACCCCTACCAGGCACAGTTTCAGGCATTTTTCGATGCTACTGACAAAGGCGAAGACATGCCGCTGACCAGTTTCAACGAAGCCCTGAAGTCCTTTCAGATCCTCTTTGCCTGTGACAAGTCAGCCGAAGAAGGTCGCCCGGTAAAAATTTCTGAAATCAATTAATCCGAAAATTATGCCCAAGCGTTCCGCCATCGCTATCGCCGCTCACCCTGACGACATCGAATTCGTCATGGGAGGAACGCTCATGCTTCTCAAACAAGCTGGCTTCGACATTCACTACATGAACGTCGCCAGCGGCAGTTGCGGCAGCACCACGATGGATGCCAACGAAACCCGGATCGTTCGCGCGAATGAAGGAAAGGCTGCTGCTGAAATTCTCGGCACCACCTTCCACGCAAGCCTGTGTGATGACTTGGAAGTGGTCTATTCGGTCGAACTGTTACGCAAACTCGCCGCAGTGATCCGCGAAGTGAAACCAGAAATTGTGCTGACCCATTCGCCGGAAGATTACATGGAAGATCACATGAATGTCTCGCGACTGGCGGTCACCGCCGCATTCGCCCGTGGCATGTCCAACTTTGCCACCGATCCACCCTCCGGCGCGATCGAGGGGGATGTCACCGTCTATCACGCCATGCCACACGGATTATGTGACGGCTTACGACGACCGGTCGAAGCGGATTGTTACATCGACACCAGCTCCGTGCACGCAACAAAACGCAAAGCACTTGCTGCCCACAAGAGTCAGAAAAAGTGGCTCGATGCCAGTCAGGGCATGGATTCTTATCTGATCACCATGGATGATCTGTCAAAACAGGTCGGTGAACGCTCTGGCAAATTCGCACTCGCCGAAGGCTGGCGCCGTCATTTGCACTGGGGATTATCCACCGGCGATAACGATCCGCTTGCCGAAATTCTCAACGAACAATATCTGGCCAAAGATTGACAGGTAGGGGCAAGTTCCACCTTGCCCGCGGCTAACACAGCCACCCTACCGCTCCTGAAATCAGTAGCGCTAAAACCAGCATCGACACGCAACCACCGGGCTTTGCAATCTT
>JAADHD010000161.1 GCA_013152075.1 Verrucomicrobiota bacterium
CCAGTAAAACCGGCGCAGCGGAAGAGGAGATGATCGGGCGTTTGCTCAAGGTCGAAGATCCCAATGAGCCGACCGAGATAGTCATCCACGTCAACATGCTCAAGGAGGGATGGGACGTGACGAATCTTTATACTATCATCCCGCTGCGGGCTGCCAATGCTCGCATTCTGATCGAACAATCGATAGGGCGTGGTCTTCGTCTGCCTTATGGTAAAAGAGTTGGCGTCACGGCAGTTGACCGGCTTAACATCGTCGCTCACGATAAGTTTCAAGAAATTGTCGACGACGCTAATCGTCCGGATTCTGCGATTCACATGCAGACGGTGGTGCTCGATCCCGATGAGATCGAAGTGAAAACCAAGACGGTTGTTTCCCAGTCGACCCTTGCGAGTCAACTAGGAAAGGTGCCTGAGCAAACGACGGCTTCGACTGAGGTCGCAAAAGTCGAACAGAAGCCCGTTTTCACCACGCCTGTAGAACAGAAAGTCGCGCAAGCAACCTATGAGGCTATCAAGAAATTGGGAAGCCAGCCGGATAAAGTTCCCTCGACCAGTTACCTGAATAACAAAGAGATTCAGACCTCGGTGGTGCAGGAAGTCACGCAACAAATGACCCCCTCGCAGCTTGAAATGGAAGGGGTGAGCGATGGTCCCGATATTGCTGCTATTGTTAAAAAAGCGACAGAATTGATCGTTCAACAAACGATCGATATTCCCCGTATTCTGGTGGTGCCGAAAGGGGAGGTCGAATCAGGTTTTCACCCCTTTGCGCTTGATCTCGCCGCGATCAATTATCAGCCGATTTCTGAAGAGCTTTGGAGGCAGGTGCTACGGACTGGCGAGACCGAAGTGATAGGGCTTGGTAAAGGAGGTATCAAAGAAAAGCGTTTGGAGGATTATGTTGTCAGCGGCCTTGTTGACTTCGATGACATTGCCTACGAGCAGCATGCGGATTTACTTTATGATCTGGCGGATCAGACGGTAAAACACTTAAAAAGCTATCTGGCCGAAGACGAAGTGGCGAAAGTGCTCTCGTGTCATAAGAAGGAGATTGCAGCTTTCATTCACGCCCAGATGCAAGAGCATTATTGGGAAGATGAGAATGTCGAATACGAAGTGAAGATCAGCAAAGGTTTCACCGAGCTCAAGTCCAGCGCCTACACGGCGGCCGCTAACGAAGACCCGCTTGATTTCAGGATTTCTCCGAAGGATAAGAGTAACATGTCGAAATACCTTTTCGGAGGATTCAAAAAATGCCTGTATCCGGTGCAGAAATTTGACGCTGAAGGTGAGCGGATCCTATCCGTGATTCTTGAACGCGAATCAGAAAAGTGGTTCAAGCCAGCAAAAGGTCAGTTCCAGATTTTTTATAAATTCGGAGCAGACTATCCGGAGTATCAGCCTGATTTTGTTGCTGAAACATCGGATACAATTTATATGCTGTAACCGAAAGCAAAGAACAAAATGACTGACCCGGAGGTCTTGGCTAAAAAAGAAGCGGCTGAAAAGTGGTGTAAAAATGCCTCGGATCATACCGCAAATCATGGTGGGAAGCCATGGGTTTACGTGCTCATTTCTCATGACCGAATTGCAGAAAATATGTCGATTGAAGGTTTGATGTGAATAACTGAAGTTTGAAATAAGGAGCTAAGATTTCTTAAACGATTTCAACCACGGAGTTTGGATTAAGGGATATAATCAGTCAAAATCGTTCAGTGGCATTACAAAATTGAGTGGTTCTTGTAATGGCGGGGACATGAGGGCAGATGGTATTGAATAGTCATGTTGCACTACTTCATGCTGTTTCTTTTTATTGCCGCCTCGGTAGCCTCCTTTCGCAATGGCTACCGAATGGCAGTGCTCTGCTCCTGGTTGCTGGCATTTACCGGCCTTGTAGCAATAGTGTTGTATACTGAAGTGCCTCAATTGTGGATTGTGTGGGTTGCCGTGCTGACGATTTACCTGATGTTCAAAGGAGATATCGCTTTTGACGAATATTGATCAGACAGCAGGCCTGAACAGCAGGAATTTCCCGAGTGCGACAATCAAATGTCCGGCCGGACATTTGATTGTCGCACTCGGGGGTAAGGGGGGAGTTGAAAAAGAGGGGAATCCGGCAGATGCTTGCGTATGCCACTAACGCTTGCTGATCTGGGGTGGAATGATGCTTTTGAGGCGGAGTTCCAGCCCTTTTACAAAAAGTCCTGGAAACCGGGCCGCCTCATTCGTGATAACAAGATCACTTATGGTGCCTTGCTCGATGGGGGCGATGAGCTTGAGGTGGTTATGAGCGGGGATGTTTATCACCGAGCTGAAAATGACGCTGCGTTGCCTGCGGTTGGGGATTGGGTGGCGATCGATACGGGGCGTGCGATGGATGAGCCGGTGATTCGGGAGCGCTTATCGCGTCAGACTTGTTTTTCCAGGAAGGCTCCGGGGAAAAGTTCAGCGGAGCAAGTGATCGCGGCGAACGCCGATGTGGTGATCGTGGTGACCGATGCTGATGCGGATTTCAACCTGCGTAGAATGGAGCGCTATATCGCTCTCACGGCTCGCAGCGGGTCTAAGCTGGTGGTTCTGGTCAATAAGTCCGATTTGTTTCCAGCAGAGCAGAACGAACAAGCGGCCGAGGAGATTCGCCAACTGAGCTCAGATGTCGAGGTTCACATCACTACGGCGATCAATTCTGAAGGGGTCGAAGTGATTAGGACCTATCTGAAAAAAGGGGTCACGGGAACCTTGGTTGGGTCAAGCGGGGTGGGAAAATCGAGCCTGGTGAACCAGTTGCTGGGTGGCGAAGAGTGGCAGATCACGGCTGAAGTGAACGAAGTCTCCGGCAAGGGGCGACATACCACGACGGCTCGTGAGCTGATGGTATTGAGGGAGGGAGGCATCCTGATTGATAATCCGGGGATTCGTGAAGTCCATATGTGGACAGATGAGAAAACGCTACGCGAGCAATTTGCCGACATCGAAGCCTTGGTGATGCAGTGTAAGTTTCACGATTGCAAACACGGCTCCGATAAGGGCTGCGCCATTAGAACTGCAGTAGAGGGCGGTGAGCTTGACGTCGAGCGCTACGAGAGTTTTCTTCGTCTCGATGAGGAAATTGCAAAACTGAGCTTGCGTCGCAAGCGAGGACAAATGAATATCGAACGACGAGCCAAACGGGATCATCGGGTCAAAGCCAGGAACTTGGCGGATCGCGTTGAACTGGGAGAGGACGCCGATCCGAACAACAGATGAGTGAAGATTCAGAATGGATTCCAAGAGTAAGGGAGGAATCCCTGTGTCCCTGCAAAAGCCGCTTGAGCTATGCCGAGTGCTGTTTGCCTTTTCATCACGGCAAGACCAAACCGGAGACGGCGGAGCAACTGATGCGCTCCCGCTACAGTGCGTATTTTTTTCGCAAGGTGGAC
This sequence comes from Verrucomicrobiota bacterium, assembly GCA_013152075.1. Taxonomy (GTDB): domain Bacteria; phylum Verrucomicrobiota; class Verrucomicrobiia; order Verrucomicrobiales; family DEV007; genus JAADHD01. The sequence goes on from JAADHD010000161.1 coordinate 3,419, forward strand.
TATTTGGTTGAAACGACTCACCCCAGAACTAGGCAGGGGGATTTGGGAGAGGAATTGGAAAAGACCATTGATCAGGTTAATTGGAAGTTTTTGACCATCTTGTCATCGTCGAAAGGGGGGAAGGACGACAAGACCGGCAAGGTTGAGTTTGTGGCTGACTATTATGTCGAAGGGGAGGCTTTTGAATTGCACGAGAACTCCCGCTTTCGACGCCATAAGGGAGCGTGGAAGTATTTGGATGGGAAGGCGTAGGGTTTTACTATTTTGTTGCAAGGTTGACGCACCTGCTTAAAAAAGTGTATATTTATTAGGTATGGAAAAAGTCGTGGCCAAATCAACTTTGCAGGAATTTCGGAAAAAGAAGGTTTCTTGGAAGCATCGCAGTCATGCTGAACGCTTGGCTGCGATGGCCATGATTTGCCAAACCCAAGCGAAAGATGGAGAAACTGAATCGGGATTTTCTCGAGTTTATAAAATTACTCGAAAGCAATCAGGTTAAGTATCTGATTGTCGGTGGGTATGCGGTAGGGCTCCACGGTTTTCCTCGGTATACTGGAGACATCGATTTTTTTATCGCGGTTCGCGAGGAAAATGCAGCAAGAATATTGGCGGTTTTTGAGCAATTTGGTTTTGGGGGGATCGGTCTCACAAAAAATGATTTTTTGCAGAAAGATTTCGTGGTGGAGATTGGTAGGGAGCCACAAAAAATACAGGTTCTAACAGGGATCGATGGGGTGAATTTTGAGGAGTGCTTTAATCGGCGACTAGTATTTGATTGTGATGGTCAGAAAATGAAGTGCATCGGATTAGATGACCTTCTTAAAAACAAACGTGCATCAGGTCGGGCGAAGGATTTAATCGATGTGGAGGAGCTTTCAAATGGTGACGATTCAGGATAGTTTTTCTATTCGAACCTGTTTTCATCTATGTAATTTGCCTTTGGAGCGATTTCTCCGAGTGTCTCCTTCTCGAATGTGGGCTTGGCGGCGGGGTGCCTTCTTTATTCCCGCTCCGCCAGATACTTCTCGGCATCCAGAGCGGCGGCACAGCCACTGCCGGCGGCGGTGATCGCTTGACGGTAAACGTGGTCGGTGACGTCGCCGGAAACAAAGATGCCGGGCACGGTAGTTTCGCTGCCGTTGATCTTAACGATGTAGCCATTTTCGTCGAGGTCGACGCCGATGCCGTTGTTGAGAAATTGAGTGTTGGGGTCGTGGCCGATGGCAACGAAGACACATTTGACTTCGAGTTCACTTTCCTCGTCGCTTTTTAGATTTTTCAGAGTGACAGCGCGCATTTCGCCTTCGTCATCAGTGAGATAAGCGGAGACCGTGCTGTCCCATACCGGCTCGATTTTATCGTTATTGAGGGCGCGGTCAGCCATGATTTTGGATGCGCGCAATTCGTCACGGCGGTGAATGAGATAGACCTTGCTGGCGAAGCGGGTGAGGAAGTCGGCTTCCTCACAGGCGGAGTCGCCGCCGCCGATGACGCAGACCGGCACGTCGCGATAGAAAGCGCCGTCGCAGGTGGCGCAGGAAGTGAGGCCGTGACCGATTAATTCCTTTTCATTGGGCATGCCGAGATGGCGTGGGCGTGCGCCGGTGGCGATGATCACAGATTCGGTCTGGAATTCTTTTGAATCTGTTTTCAGGGTAAAGGTGCCGTCTTCGTTTTTTTCAATGGCTGTTACGGCTGCGTATTCGACTCGTGTGCCGAATTTCTCGGCTTGTTTCTGCATGAGCATCATCAGTTCTGGCCCCATCACTCCATCAGGGAAACCTGGGAAGTTTTCTACTTCAGTGGTGGTGGTCAGCTGCCCACCGGGTTCTGTGCCGGAGATGATGAGAGGGCTCAGGCTCGCTCGGCCGGTGTAAATAGCGGCGGTCCATCCTGCGCAGCCGGTTCCAATGATGATGACTTTTTCCATGATGAGATATGAAAGCAATAACGATCATTTAACAAGTAAGATTTCGCATTTAACAATTGAAACTTGGCAATTGGGCTAGGCGGTCACATATTTCTGGAATGAATCCTCAATCGCCCGCTACCCGTCGCCGTTTTCTAGCTACTGTCGCCGCCGGCACTGCGGGCGGCATATTGTTACCACCCTCTATTAGCTTGGCAGCAACAGATACGGAGGGGGAAACGGATCATTTCTGGTATCGTCTCGCGCCAACAGATGGCCCCTACATTGACACTCAGCGTGATAACAAAGCTTTTGGGATTGGCGAGGAAAAGATTCACTTCTCAGAGGACAACGCCCGCACCTGGGTTCGCAGCATAGACTTTCCCGATGCCGCCATGCTCAATTTCAGCTGTATTCTCGGAAACGGAAATATCGTGTTTGCCACTCGCGGGAACATTTATGTGAGCACCGATAGTTTGAAATCCTACCGTGAAATCAAGGTGGTCGATCGCGACGGCAGCGACTACGTGACTCACACACCGAAGGATCCAAGCAAGGCTGGCTGGTATTTTTATTCCCTCGACGGCGTGCACACCTGGCAGGTTGATGGCAAGGAGATGATGATTTGGGGTAACTATTGCAATGTCAGAAGCGAACCCGTGCCGGTGAACATCTACTACTCGACAGATGGGGGAGAAACGGTGAAAATTGCGTATTCGTTTGGTCAAAATGCCAAGTACCAGTATAAAGGAGCCAAGCCTGCATCGCGGCTCGGCAACTCCGAAAATGAGGTGGTTTGTCGCCATGTTCACTCTGTGTCTTACAACGCGGCTGAGAATGCTTTTTATGCGTGTAGTGGTGACATTGATGGAATTCACGGCCATGAATGCCATTGGTTGCGCGGCACCTACGATGACAAAGCCGATAGCTGGAGCTGGAAGGTGGTGGCATCATCGAATTCCAATTCACGCTTCAAATCCGGTGGCATCAACTTTGTTGATGGTAAGGTTTACTGGGTTGCCGACGCCAATGGCAAGGCCTCGCCTGAGGGAACTTATGACCGAGGCATTTTTCGTTGCGATCCGGCTGACATCGCTGATAAAAGCAAACACACCAAGTTGTACGATATGAAATACGAAATGGCGTGCATGACGATTGAGGGGGGAGTGATGCTGGCGCCACACTACGGTAATGCAACTCCGTCCGACACCGGTTTTCTCATATCACTCGATCTTGGCAAGACCTGGGGGAACTACGATCTTAAGCAATTTGGTGATCGCTCGGGTGTTCGGGTAAACAGGAAAAACAGCGACGGGTGGTTCCGTGTCGGCTTGCGACAGAGGTGGCTGGACCGAGCCGAAGTGTTGTTTATCAAGCCGAAGGCGTCGTAGGCAGGGCGGTGGCGGTTGAGGGTAATATTCATCAAGCTTGACGCCATAAATTCGTCGTGGTCTAGTCAGTGGAAGTGAGACACGTTTCCTTTTCGAGCCTCTTTGAACCCATTTGGATCAGAGGCAGGTTGATGGAGGAACCGAGAGTAAATATTCGCAATTTTTAAAGCCCTGACTATGACAGAAACGTGTGACATTCCCGAGAATCAATTACTGCTACGCACTTTAGCGATGCCTGCCGATACCAATGCAAATGGAGATATTTTTGGTGGCTGGATTATGTCTCAAATGGATATTGCCGGGGGCATACTTGTAAAAGAAATTATCCACGGACGATCCGCTACGGTTGGGGTTGAAGCGATAAAATTTCTCAAGCCCGTGAAAGTGGGTGATATCGTGTGTTGTTACGGCAAGCTGGAACGGCTTGGTAACACTTCGGTCACCTTGCATCTGGAAGTCTGGGTAAAACCTATTTTGCGAAAAACCGAGGAAAGCTGTCCGAGATTCAAAGTGACTGAAGCGCGCTTCACTTATGTCGCACTGGACGATGACGGGAAAAAGAAGGTGATTGATCAGTCAAGTATCTCGGTTTGATTCACACAATTACCCCGGGGATTATTTGAAATGACTCTGCATGCCTTTTGGATCGCTGTGCTTTTCGTGACGCCTCTCTGTGCACAGCAAGCGGCACTGGAGAGGGTGGACGTTCCGGCATCCAGTCATTCGTTGGCTCCGAATTTGTCTTTTAATGGTGAGCATTTTATTCTGAGCTGGATCGAGCGCGAAGCCGGTTCAATAGCCCGTCTGCGCACCGCTAGCTGGAATGGCTCAGCTTTCGACGCTCCTCGCACTGTGGCGAGTTCCAGGAAAATGTTTGCCAACTGGGCTGACATTCCCGTTGTTGTAGAAGCTCCTTCGGGAGACCTTTACGCTTCCTGGCTCGAGAAGATCAGTGGTAAGGATTTCGCTTATGGAATTCGTCTTATGCGTTCGACCGATAAGGGCGTGGACTGGAAGCAGATCGGCTGGCTGCACCAAGACGAGAGTCCCACGGAGCATGGTTTTGTTTCTTTCGTTGCAGAAGGCCAGCAGCTGCGGGCCTTCTGGTTGGACGGTCGGGAGATGGTGAAAGAGGGCGGCAGGATGATGTTGCGCACGGCGGTATTGGATGGCGATAAAATCAAGGGAGAACACATCGTTGATGACGATGTTTGCACGTGTTGCCCAACGTCGGCTGCGAAATTTCCTTCAGGATCGATTGTTGCTTATCGTGATCGTTCGGCCAAAGAAATTCGTGATATCAGTATCGCTCGTAAGATAGGTGCAGAGTGGAGCCAGTGGTCCGTTATCCCGCCGGACAATTGGTTTATGCCGGGTTGCCCGGTCAATGGGCCGAGCGTTGCTGTGCAGGGTGAGCTCGTTGCAACCACTCGGTTCACCGTTTTTAATGGCAAACCACAAGTGATTCTCAACTTGTCGAACAAAGATGCGACCGATTACGGGCGAGAGGTGGTGCTCGATGATGCAGGTCCTATCGGACGATGCATCACTGTGATTGCTAAAGGGGCGATTTACGTTTTATGGATCGCTGATGGTGGCAAAGGAGCGACCTTACAGCTCGCCAAAGTTAATTGGAACGGAGAAATAAAGAGCAAGACGGCACTCGTGAAAATCGAGGGAGCCCGGTCGAGTGGAATGCCGCGTGCTGTTTTCAGCGACGGATATCTGTGGGTGACCTGGACTGATGCGGGACGGGTAAAGTTGGGACGAGTGAAGGTCGGGAGTTGATCGTTTTAGTTACGCGGTATCACATCTTCTCCGTCGTCCGGATGCCGAGTAGGCCGAGGCCTTTTTTCAGCACCTTGCCGGTGACATCGCAGAGGGCGAGGCGGGTATCGCGAACTTTGCCTTCCGAGCGCAATACTGGGCAGTGCTCGTAAAAGGAGTGAAAGGTGTTGGCGAGTTCGTAGAGATAGTTGGCCAGCAGGTTCGGGCGAAAGTCGGTGAGGACGGTCGGCACAGCTTCGGCAAACTGAGTGAGTTTCAGCGCCAAGGTTTTTTCAGCGAGCTCGGTCAGTTCGACAGAATCGACGCCTTCTCGTGGCCGAGTTTTCTGAAAATCGCGCGAGTGCGCACGTAGGCGTTGATCAGATAAGGCGCAGTGTTGCCTTTCAGGGCCAGCATGTTGTCCCAATCAAAGATGTAGTTGGTCAGGCGGTTCTGTGACAGCTCGGCGTATTTGACCGAGCCGATGCCGATGATTTTTGAAATCTCTTCTTTTTCGTCATCAGAGAGATCCGGGTTTTTTTCGCCGATGATTTTGCGGGCCCGTTCGACGGCTTCGTCGAGTACGTCGGTCAGGCTGACGGTGTCGCCTGAGCGCGTGCGGAAACGTTTGCCGTCTTTGCCGAGGATGGAGCCGAAGGGGATGAAGTTCAGTCCGGTTTCGAGTTCGCGTTTTTTTGCGATCGCGAAGATCTGGTCAAAGTGCAGCTTCTGCTCGGCCCCGACGACATACCAAATGTCATCTGCGTTGAACTCATTGACCCGGTGTTCGATGGTGGCGATGTCAGTGGTGGCGTAGTTGAAACCACCGTCCTTTTTGCGAACCATGCAGGGGGCGCGTTCGGCGAGATTGGGATCGTCGGGGAAGAAGACGCACAGCGCTCCATCCGATTCTACGGCGTGCCCTTCTTTTTCCAGCTCTTCGACCAGAGGGGCGAGGCGATCGTTGTAAAAAGATTCACCCAGCCAGTGATCAAATTTCACATCGAGCAGGTCATAAATTTTATCGAGGCTGCCGCGCGAGAGCTCGACGCATTGTTTCCAAATCTCCAGATTTTCGGCGTCGCCCTGCTGCAGTTTCACCAGTTCCCTGCGGCATTCTTCGCGTATGGAGTCGTCTTCCTTGCTGACGTCGTTGACTTTTTTATAAATCGTAAGCAGGGCCTCAATGGGGTCTTCGTCGAGGGCGGCTTGATCGAGGAAATGTTTCCAGCCGTATATGATCATGCCGAACTGGGTGCCCCAGTCGCCGATGTGATTGTCGGTGATGACTTCGTGACCAAGGGCTCGTGATATACGGCCCAGGCAGTCGCCGATGATGGTGCTGCGGATGTGACCGACATGCATTGGCTTGGCGATGTTTGGCGCGGAAAAGTCGATGACGATTTTTTTGGATTCCTGGTCGCTGAGCTGTGGCAGGCCGAGGCGTTCTGAATCGTCGATTTGTGCCATCAGGCCGGATTCCAGCGACGGAGTAGTGATGCGGAAATTGATGAATCCAGGACCAGCGATTTCAGCAGGTTCGCAAATATCACCGGGCTCAAAGTGTTCGATGATTTCTTCCGCTAGCGCGCGCGGATTGGTTTTCAGCCTTTTGGCCAGCACCATGGCGATGTTGCTCTGGTAGTCACCGAAGCGAGAGTCAGTAGCCGGTCCCACTTGAACTTCCAGATTTTCAGGCAAGTCTCCAGCGACGCTGGTTTGTTGAAGAGCAGAGTGCAATTGCTTCTCGATTTGGCTGGGATAGGACATTGAGAATTAGGAATTAGGAATTTAAAATTAGGAATGAGCGTGAGCGCGCACCGAAGTCATTTTTCGGGTGCAGGAAGGATTAAACCCTGGCCGGAGCTGGGTCGGCGAAAATTCTAATGATGTCCTCCTCGCTTGTCGCTTCGGCAAGGTTGTTGCGCACATCGCCGCTATTGAGCTTTTTAGCGATGGCTGCCAGTGTTTTTAAATGCAAAGTGTATTGGCTGCGAGGGACAACAAAGAGCACGGCAAAGTGTACCGGGGCATTATCCAAAGCGCAGAAATCAATGCCTTCGTTGGACCTTCCAAACACGGCGATGACTTCATCAATATCGTCCATGAAGGCGTGGGGAATGGCAATGCCCGCGCCAATACCGGTGCTGCACTGGTCTTCCCGGTCTCGGAAAGCCGCCAGCACGGGCGTACGTTTGTCCGACGACAAATCACCATTGCTGATGAGATGGTCTACTAGTTCTTCGATCGCAGGCCAATGTTCGGTGGCCTTCATGTTTGCGATCACCCGCTTGGGCGATAATAATTCTGCCAGGTTCATTCTGGGCGTATGACGCATTGAGCGTCAGCGAGCATAGGCAAGTTGGATGACTTCGCAAGTGGCTTTTTTGCGCCATTTTCAAAATGTCCTTGTGGGATGGAGGGGTTTTGACGTTATACAGGCAATCCTTTTTGACTTTTGCCGATGACGCGCTCCATTGTCGCTAAAGGAATTGCGGGCATTTAATTGTATCAACTAGCCCGCTATTTCAGGATTCAGGGCTCATTATGAAAGAGGTTCTTTTTGTCTGCACTGGCAATATATGCCGCAGTCCGATGGCGGAAGGGATTTTTCGTGAACTGGCGCAAAAGCATGCGGAAATCGTAGTGTCGTCGGCAGGGATCAGTGCTTACGACGGGGAAGGGCCCAGTGAGCACTCGGTGGAAGTTCTTAAGGAGCAGGGGATCGATATCACCGCGCAACGCAGTCAGATACTGACCCCAAAGCTTGTGGAGAGGGTGGCGTTTATTGTGGGGATGACCCGGAGTCATCGAGATATGATTCAGTCTTATTTTCCTGCGAGTATCGAAAAATTGTTTGTGCTCAGGGAATTTATCCCGGGCATGGATATGGACTCGCCTGACCTGGATGTATCGGATCCATTTGGGATGAATAAGGGCGAATACGAGCGAACTCGAAATCTCATTCAGGAGGCGATGCCCGGATTGCTTGACTTTGTAAAAAAAACATCGAATCAAGAGAGTGACTCTGCAGGATAAAAAATTAGCGTAAACCAATCTGATAAAAGCAGCATGACAACAGCAACCGAAACCAGCGACGCCCCCGTTTCCACCCACAGCGAATCCAATAAAACCGCTTCCGTGATTATCGGAGCCGATCATGGAGGCTATGAATTGAAAGAGGCAGTGCTCAGCCATTTGAAGGCCTGTGGGCATCAAGTGGAGGATATCGGAACCGACTCCGGGGATTCGGTGGATTATCCTGATTACGCGCATCAGGTCGCCTGCGATGTGGCGGCGGGAAATCATGATTTTGGAATTCTTTGCTGCACCAGCGGTATCGGTATGAGCATTGCAGCTAACAAACATCCCGATATTCGTGCAGCAATCGCAGATGACGTCGAGACAGCAGAGATCACTCGAACTCATAACAATTCCAATGTGCTGTGTTTGAGTGGCTCCCGGGTTGACAGTGAGTTGGCGGGTGACATTGCAGATATCTTTCTGAGCACATCCTTTGAAGCGGGTGGTCGGCATGAACGACGAGTGGATAAATTGGAGGCTTCCAATTGTGGTGGAGCGGGGAAAAATATGGCGTCGGTGGATCCGGCGATAGCGGCAGCGATTGCGGATGAAGCAGTGCGTCAGCAGAACAACATCGAGTTGATTGCCTCGGAGAACTTCACTAGTCAGGCAGTGATGGAAGCGCAGGGTTCGGTGCTGACGAATAAATACGCTGAGGGTTACCCAGGCAAACGCTGGTATGGAGGGTGTGAGAATGTTGACGTGGTCGAGTCCCTCGCCATCGAACGTGCCAAGGAATTGTTTGCTGTGGAGTTTGTGAATGTGCAGCCGCACAGTGGCTCGCAGGCGAATGCAGCGGTGTATTATTCGGTGCTGAATCCCGGGGATAAAATCTTGACCATGGAGTTGTCACATGGCGGGCATCTGACCCACGGTCATCCGGCGAATTTCTCCGGCAAGTTTTACGAAGTGCAACACTACGGAGTTTCGAAAGAGACTGAGACTCTCGATTATGACGAGCTGGCCAAGGCGGCTAAGGAGTTCAAGCCGGCTATGATCACCGCGGGGGCTTCGGCTTATTCGCGGGTGATCGACTGGCAGCGCATGCGTGAAATCGCCGACTCGGTGGATGCGTATTTGTTTGTCGACATGGCGCACATTGCCGGACTGGTGGCGGGCGGTGCTCATCCTTCGCCTATACAACATGCGCATTTTGTCACCACCACGACTCATAAAAGTCTGCGTGGGCCGCGCGGTGGCCTGATCATGACCAATGACGCTGGCCTCGCCAAAAAAATTGATTCAATGGTATTCCCAGGAACCCAGGGCGGTCCCTTGATGCATGTGATTGCGGCTAAAGCCATTTGTTTGCTCGAAGCTCTGCAGCCATCATTCAAGGATTACGTGGCGCAGATTGTGAAAAACACCGCAGCTCTGGCGGCGAAAATGGAATCCAACGGATACCGGATCGTATCAGGTGGGTCGGACAATCACGTGTTCCTCGTCGATCTACGTGACGTAGGCTTGAATGGAAAGATCGCCCAGGAAACGCTGGACCATGCTGGCATCACGGTGAACAAAAACTCGATTCCTTTTGATACCGAATCACCATTCAAGGGAGGCGGTATCCGTATCGGCACTCCTGCGGTGACCACGCGGGGAATGAAAGAGGCGGAGATGGGCAAGATTGCTGATCTGATTCACGAGGCTTTGACCCACCGTGAAGACCCGGTGAAATTGGAAGAGATTCGTCTGCAGGTGATGGATTTGAACAAAGGGTACCCTTTGCCTTGATTTATGGACACCAATCCGTTTTTAGAAGAAGATCTTCATATCCGGCATAGGCCGGAAAGTTGCACGCTGGTTATTTTCGGGGCTACCGGAGATCTCACGCACCGCAAACTCATTCCGGCGCTCTACAATCTGGCGGCAGTGGGCAATCTGCCGCCGGGCTTAAAGGTGATCGGTTTTGCGCGTCGGGAAAAAAGCGACGAGGTGTTTCGTGACGGACTTGAGAAAGTGATCCGGGAAATTTCTCCCGCTACTTTTAATGATCAATTGTGGAAGAGCTTCTCTGAGAATGTGTTTTATCATCAGAGTGAGTTCCAGGATCTGGAGGGCTATGAAGGGCTCAAGGAAAAGCTTGAGAAAATTGAAGCGGAAGGCGGCGGCAGTGGCAATCGACTGTTCTACGTTGCCTCGGCGCCGGAGTTTTTCGACGATATTCTGCTGCACCTGCGTGATGCGGAGTTGAACAAGACGGGAGTGAATGCCGATCCGGATGCTTGGGCGAGAGCGGTGGTGGAAAAACCCTTTGGCATTGACCTCACAACAGCTCAGCATCTCAACCGGGTGGTGAGCAACACCTTCCAGGAAAGCGAAACCTATCGCATCGACCATTATCTGGGCAAGGAGACAGCGCAGAACATCATGGTGCTGCGTTTTGCTAATGCGATTTTCGAGCCCTTGTGGAGCAATCGTCACATTGACCAGGTGCAGATCACCTGCGCCGAAAACCTCGGCATGGAAGGCGGGCGTGGTGCTTATTACGACACTGCCGGCGCTTTGCGGGACATGGTGCAGAATCATCTGCTCCAGTTGCTAAGCCTTATTGCCATGGAGCCACCTACGGATCTCAGTGCGGATGGAGTTCGTGATGAAAAGGTGAAAGTGCTGCGCTCCCTGCGCCCGATGAATGGCGCTGAGGAAGTAGGAAACAATGTGGTGCGTGCGCAATACACAGCGGGAGTGGTGGATGGTGATGATGCCGTAGCTTATCGGCGGGAGGATCGGGTCAATCCCGGATCGATGACGGAAAGTTATGTGGCCTTGCGGATTCATATCGACAACTGGAGATGGGAAGGGGTTCCGTTTTATGTGCGCATGGGCAAACAGTTGCCGAAAAAAGCGACCGAGATTTCCATTCATTTTAAGCAGCCGCCGGCGGTTTTGTTCAACACGGTTCCTGGGGCGGATTCCGAAAATGTGTTGGTGATTCGGATTCAACCGAACGAGGGCATTTCCCTGCGCATGCAGTCCAAGCTGCCCGGTCCCGCTTTACGGATGGAGTCGGTGAAGATGGATTTCCAATACGCGACATCGTTTGGCAAGGGCAGTCCCGAGGCCTACGAGCGTTTACTGCTCGATGCGATGGCTGGAGATGCGACTTTGTTTGCGCGGAGGGATGAAGTGGAGAACGCCTGGAAATTTGTCGATGCGATTGAGGA
>JAADHD010000093.1 GCA_013152075.1 Verrucomicrobiota bacterium
ACCAGTGAAGATAACGTGCTCAATGTGGCAGCCCTCGGAGGAAAAGGGCGTTCCCAAGTGAACGTGAGTTTGCGTAGAATGACGACGGCAAATGGTTGTCAATTATTTGTCACCGGACTGACGCATGGCCCCGGATCTACCGTCGCGTGAGACGTCGGTAACGGTGCTGCCGGAACTACCGGATCCCTGTCGCTTGGCTCCCCCTTTAGAGATTTCAATGTCTCCTGCTTCAAGCAGCTTAACCACTGCAGGGCGTGCGGCGGCCGCCGGGGTGATTTGCCCTGACTTTCCCGGGTTCAAGAAGAGTTTCTTTCCTGCTGGAAGAGGAACTCTGAGAGGCTTTTTTGTTTTGTTGGTGATTTCCATAATGTCGAAGGACTCGGGAGAGTAGCATACAAGGAGGCTGGAGGTGGATATTTGTGGCCGTGGTTCGGAATTAAATCGCTCTTCGCTCTTTTCCTGATGGGCTTTGTGAGTCGTGAGGACTCACATCAGTTACCATTGTCGACCATACTCAGAAAGAGACGGCTGCGCAAGACGCGGGGCTTGACGGTGGAAAAGGCACGTGTTTTAATCTCAAAAATGAATGGCCTAAACCCCTTCCTCCCTCTTGAGGCCCTTCAAGCCCAGTTTGGTAATAAAATTTCCTTCGCCACCATCATGAAAATTCCCATCATTGCCGCCCTCATCCTCGCACCCTTGTTCCTCTTCGCGGCCGACGATTCGTTGAAGGTGACCTTCGATACCGAGTGGCGCGGCGAAAGATTAATTTTGCCCACAGGCTTTGCGCCCGATCTGAGCTTGCGTGGCATCGAAGAAATTCGATTTGCGCCGGGCATGTTCGATCCAGGCCACGAAGAATTTTTCTCGTATGCTCTGGTTTTCTACCTACCGAATCAGCAACCGCTGACACAGACACAGATTCACACCGAATTGCTCAAGTACTACCGAGGGCTGGCGGCATCGGTGGGGCGAGATCGTAAACCCAAGATCGAAACCGACAAGTTCACTTTTGCCCTCACTCCGGTTGAAGGTAAGGCCGGGCACTACACCGCGATTCTCGACTGGGTGGAACCGTTTAAAACGGGCAAGGCTCAAAAACTTCGCTTTGAGATTGAATCGGCCAATATCGCTGACATGAACGCATCACGCCTTTCGATGTCGGCCTCGCCGCAGAAACCAGATCACAAGCTGTGGCCGGTTTTGCGCAAGGTGACGGCGTCGGCCAAGTTTACGAAAGTGGCCAAGTGAAAGGCTTGAGTCGAACTCGGTTCTCGCGCCGACAATTCATGGCGGGCGCGTTGTTCGCTTCAGCCACATCTTTGGCTGCCCGAAATTCCACCGCTCGGTGGCCCTCGTTTCGAGGGTGGCACGCTTCGGGGGTGGCGACAGATCAGAATCTTCCCTTGAAATGGAAGGTGAAATCGGGCGAGAATATTCGCTTCAAAGTTCCGATTCCAGGGCTGGCGCACTCCAGCCCGATCCTCTGGGGGGATCGCCTTTATTTGACCACGGCGCTCAGCAGCAAAGACGGCGCGTCATTCAAACCAGGACTCTACGGATCGGGTGAAGCGTCGCAGGACCGATCGGTGCATCAGTGGCAGGTGCTCTGCCTTGATGCCGACAGCGGCAAAAACATTTGGTCAAAAACTGCTACCCAAGGGGTGCCTAAAGACAAGCGCCACATTAAAGCGACCTATGCCAACGCCACGCCCGCGACCGACGGCGAAACCGTGGTCGCGATGTTCGGATCGCAAGGTTTGTTTGCGTTCAGCGCAACCGGCAAAGCGCTTTGGAGCCACGACCTAGGTCGCCTGGATGTTGGTGCCTACGACATACCGACGTACGAGTGGGGGTCGGCCAGTTCGCCGGTGATTTATGGCAATAAAGTGTTTGTTCAGTGCGACACGCAGAAGAAATCTTTTGTTCGAGCGATTGACTTGAAAACAGGCAAGACAATCTGGAACAAACAACGCGACGAATTGCCGTCGTGGGGGACACCGACGGTTTACACGGGTGAGCGTGCCGAATTAGTCACCAATGGATCAAACTTCATCCGCGGTTATGATCTGGAAACAGGCAAGGAACTGTGGCGTTTGGGCGGCAGTTCAAAGATCACCGCACCGACGCCGATTTATTCAAAGGATCGAATCATTGTTGCCAGCGGTCGTTCACCAGAACGTCCGATTTTTTCCATTCGCCCGGGTGCGGTTGGCGACATCACCCTTGCCTGGGGAGCAACATCAAACCAGTCAGTGGCGTGGAGCAAGACCAAGCGCGGTCCGTACATGCCGACGCCGATCATCGTGGGCAATGTCGTTCACACACTCGGCAATAGTGGCATCGTCGGCGCGTACGATCTCAAGACGGGTGCTGAACACTACTACCAGCGCATACCCGACGTCACCGACGGTTTCAGCGCGTCCGCGGTCAGTGCCGATGGCCGCATCTATCTCGGAAGCGAGGACGGCACCGTGTATGTGATGGCGGCGGGGCCGCAGTTCAAATTGCTGGCCACCAACTCGATTGGCGAACCCATCATGGCCACGCCGGCCATCGGTGGCGGAACGCTGTTTGTTCGCGGATCACGACACCTATTCGCAATCGGTCAGTGATTGTACCTGGGATTATGACAAGCCGAGAAAAGTTTTCTTGGCTGAGAGTAAGCGAGTAAGTAAGCATGATTTCTCAGACATTGACTCGATAGGGGGTAGCTGGTAATGAGGCGTTACAAACGTTGCAGTAAACGGATTCCGATAGTATGTGATAGCGGAGCCGGTCTTTTGGTCTTCGTTCACGGCCTGTATTAAAGGGCGATTTTAACACATACTTGATTGGATTAGATAGAATGGCATCACAACCGATTTTGGAACTTGCTACCATCAACTTAGATGAAGTGGCCGTTACTAAAGAAGAGATTCTTGAACTGAATGCGCAGCGCGAAGAGTTTGAGCAGCTAGACAGGCTGATATCCCTTGATCTCGAGCAGGGACTTGCCGTGGGTATTAAAAAGCAGACGCCCGAGGAATTCTGGACCCGAGGGCATATTCCCGGACGTCCGATCATGCCTGGTGTTCTGATGATTGAAATGGCGGCCCAGTTGAGTTCCGTTATTTATCACCTGAAATTTAATACCGGCGGGAAAAAGTTTTTTGGTTTCGCTGGGGTAAATAATGTAAAGTTTCGTGGCAGTGTGGAACCGGGATGTGATTTCCTCATGATCACAAGAGCGAAAAAACTGAGCTCGAGAATCGCTGTATTTGAATCTCAGGGTTTTGTGAATGAGAAAATGGTTTTCGAAGGGGATGTTACTGGGATTGTTATTTAAGGCATCATTGCTGCTTTGAAATTTCTGGACAAAGTCCTGCTATATCGGATGGCATCGATCAGGTAGCATATAAAGCCCTCATCATTTGTTGACTTACCGCGCCTTCCCCAATGAATACAAACGCGATTGGGTGCGCAGATACATGACGCCATCGGCGACGGCAGGGGTGGCAAATGTCTTTTCGCCGAGTTCCGTTCTGGCTAACACTTCAAACTTTCGGCCGGCAGCCAGAACCACGACCTGCCCGCTCTTGCTGATGCAATACAAGCGTCCTTGGATCCAGATGGGCGAGCTGTAAAATTCGCCTCCGACTCGCTCCCGCCAATGCAGTTTTCCGGTCGCTGCGTCCAGACAGGTGACGACGCCACTATCTGTCCACAAGTAGATAAGCTTGCCTTTAACCACAAAACTGGGAACAAGTGGGACATTTTTCGTTACCTCATAGACGAGCTTGCCCTTTTTACTGCCGAGTTTCTCAGGGCGAACGGCGACAAAGCGTTGCCCGGAAAGACCTTTGCCGAAACTGCCAAAGACCAGATCGCCGAATAGCTGCGGTGAGCTGACCGTGCGATTATTCCAGATCTTATCAATTTCCCAAGTAACGCGGCCACTTTGCAGATCGACCGCAGTGATCCCATGTGCCGTGCTGGAAAAAATAGCTTCCGCTCGATCCCCCGAGCGGCGGATGCATGGCGTCGCGTAACCAGCCAGTTCAGACTTTCTATCTACTTTCCACCGTGTCTCACCGGTCTTTCGGTCGAGGGCAATCAGAAAGCTTTTTCCCGGTTCCATATCCGTGTCCTTGGGCAGGTAAAAAGCAAAGCGCTTCGGATCCATCTGATCATTCGCCAGTATCACCAACCCGTCGGCGATGATCGGAGAATTCGAAGAGCCGTGCAGCCCCTTATAGGGTCCAAGATCTCGCTGCCACATTTCCTGTCCATCCAAGCTTAGCGCTGTCATCAGAATCTGTTCCGGGTTTGACCAGACGAAGATGACGCCGTCTTTATCAACGCAGGGCGTTGCGGAAGTGAAATCGTTGTCCCGATGCAAGTAGTGAGACTTGATGGGATAATCGCGTCGCCATTTGATCCGACCGCTGTCCGCGTCGATGCAAAGAATGCTGCGCTGACCGTTCTCTGCATGATCGCCAGTTAGAAAGAGTTGCCTGCCCCACAGCACAGGTGAACTGCTGCCCTTTACCGGCAGGTCGACCTGCCAGTTGTAGTCATTTGCGGCCCATTTTACAGGAATGCCGGTAGCGGTGCTGATTCCTGATCCATTGGGACCGCGGAAGCGAGTCCACTCCTGAGCAACGGAGTCGGAGCAGGGTAGGAGCAGGGATATGATCAGAATGGTGAGAGCCGAACGCATGCCGTAGACCATACTCAGAAAGAGGCGGCTGCGCAAGACGCGGGGAGCAGTCTGTCGGACGGAGGTAAGTTAAATATAAATATTTGTAACCAAGGGGGAAACATTTACGACTAGATCGGCAATGGAATACAAAGAATTTTTTTATGTAAGGCGTCTCATTTTACTATTCTTCGTGCTGTTGATCATTAGTCCGATTGGCATTAGTGCGTCTGAGTCATCTCAGGAGAAGAACAAGCAGGTACTGTCAAAATTCGATCCTACGGGATTCACAAGGATTTTCGACGGCAAAACGCTCAGCGATTGGGACGGAGACCCCACTTACTGGAAGGTGAAAAATGGCACCCTCGTGGGAACGGTGACTCCCAAGACACTGCTCAAAAAGAACTCGTGGATCGTATGGCGTGGCGGTCTTGTCGAAGATTTTGAACTCGTGCTCGACTACCGGGTCTCGGCGCACGGAAATAGCGGTGTCGGTTATCGCCTTTCTGTTCTAGCCAATGACCCGTTCTCGGTGCGTGGTCCTCAGGCTGACATCCACGGCGAGCAAATGTTTACGGGCATCTGTTACGAGGAAAATGGTCGTCGACTGCTCGCGGCTCGCGGACAGTCGACCTGGATTGACGATCTGGGTGGTCAGCCGCGGCTGATAGCGCAGATTGCGGATCCGGAAGAGCTACAGGGTGTCGTTCGCAGTGAAGACTGGAATCGGTACCGACTGGTCGTGAAAGGAAACGACGCGAAACATTTCATCAATGGTGCGCTGATGAGCGAGGTTCATGATCACGACGAAACCAATCGGATGCATCGCGGCCTGATCGGTGTGCAGGTCCATGTCGGCCCGCCGATGAAAATCGAATTCCGTGATATCTACCTGAAACGCTTTGGAGAGCAGCCGAAAGGCAAGGCCGGTCGCGGTAGAGTTGTCTACCAGCCATCGTCACTCCTGGAACGCGAACATCCACAGAGCTTAGCTAATCTCGTCAAACAAACGGCACGATTGACGGCTCCGACGTCCGACAGGCCTTTGAATAATCAGCAGGAAATGACCATGGTCACACGTGATCTCGGAATCGTTCGACATGATCTGAATAACACCTTACTTTATGGTCAGTCAAAGCCGACGCTCAGTGATGAAAAGCAGTACGATCTCGTCATCATGAGCGGGGAGCAGACGGTCCGCGTTCCCGGTGCCGGACACCTGCTGATTGGAAAACCGCTTGATCGTGAGTATCTTGTCCGGATGAAGTGGAATCAGGCAAAGAAGCAGTATGAGGTAAGTGAACTGAAAGCCGAAAATCGGCGGGACTCCAATCAAAAGCCGTAAGTTTCCCGCAGCGCAGCTCGGCATTCGGGGCCTTTTATCAGGGTGAAGGTTATCGAACCATTGAGCATGAGATCCTGAAGCACCTGCATTTTTGCGAGTGTAAATCTGTAAGTAGATACTGTGAGTTTGCAGATATTTTGTAACTGTCGACTCAAAACGGCTGATTTTTTCATCCCCTCAGTTCACGAAAGCACGCGTTAATTCCGCTGTCTTTTCCTATAACGGTTGTAGGGTGGGCTCATGTCGTCTTTTCTAGCGTTTAAACTGAATCCTTCTCTTCAATCCACCTTGAAGAAACAAGGTTTTGTCACCCCTACTGAAATTCAGGAGCGGGCATTGCCGGCCTTATTGAAAGGAGAATCAGTGGTCGGAGTCGCGGAAACCGGGAGTGGCAAAACGCTGGCTTACGCCTTGTCCGTATTGCATAAGATGAAACAGTTGGAGGAAGAGGGAGATCCCGTTTCCATCGCGGGGCAACCCCGGGCCGTCATCATGGTTCCCTCCAGTGATCTGGGTGAGCAGGTGACCAAGGTCTTGAAAGTGTTCACCCATGAGACTCGCTTAAGAGTTCGCTCAGCTCTCGGCGGAATCACCATGGGCGTCGCTCGCCGGAACGTGGCGGGTCCGTTTGAAATTCTACTGGCCACTCCTGGTCGCCTGGAGCAGCTGATGCAGCAACAGCTGGTGAACCTTTCCGACCTGCGTTTTTTGGTATTAGATGAAGCAGACCAGATTCTCGACGAGGGATTTTTGCCTGTCATCAAGCGCATCCTGAAGTCTAGTTCCAGCGACCGACAAATGGCCTTGTTTACTGCCACCGCGCCGGCGGGGATTCAGGCTTTGATTCAGGAAATGTTCAGTCATGCGGAGTTGATCGAGACCGCGGGGCATCATCGCCAGGTCTCTAGTCTGATCACGGTGAACTGTAAAGTTCCTAGGGGAAAACGGTTTCCGCTGTTGGAAGAAATTCTCGCGGATCCTGTTAAGGGCGGATCGCTGCTGTTCACCAATACCCGCGCGCAATGCGATAAACTTGCCGGTGAACTTGTTGAGAACGGTTACCAGTGCGCGGTTTACCGTGGGGACATGGACAAGTTGGAGCGACGAAATAATCTCAAAGATTTTCGAGAGGGTAAATTGGACCTGCTGATTTCCACCGACCTCGCCTCCCGTGGGCTTGATGTAGAGAACATTGATCGTGTAATCAATTATCACCTGCCTAAAGAAATGGAAAACTACCTGCATCGTGCCGGCCGAACGGCTCGGGCAGGGCGCAAGGGCACAGTCGTTAATTTAGTGACCGAACGAGACCTGCATCTGATTGATCGTCTCGATTCGAAAGGGGCGGTGGTTTAAGTGTCGGATTCAACTTATTTATTGAGAATAAGGTAATTAATCCGATAGAATGAGGAGAGAGATAGAACCACAGAGTTCACGGAGTTACACAGAGGAAGGAAGAGCCTGCCGTCCGGGGTTCGAGACTTGAACCCCAAATAGCAGGTGTCGCAAATGCTAATATATCCAAAATTATGTAGAATTGGCTCGACCTGATACTTAATCCTTAGCAAATTTGTTAACTTGTTGTGCGAATATGAATTTTCACCGAACAAATCGTTTTTATATTTTTATTACATCACTAGTCCTGGTGTGTGCGGCTGATATTCAAAGAGCAAGTTGTCAGCAACTTGATTTCGACAAGGCCACGCTACTAAAGTGGAAAAAAATAGATGCTGAGATTCAGGAAAAAGCACCCTCATTTGCCTTCAGAGCGGCAGTGCATAAAGCGGCGAATCCAAACGTCATACTGCCTTCCCATGTCCCGGCAAAACTTGGAGAGGTAACTCTGTTTGCAGACTATAATAAAAAATCTGAAAAGGGTGTCCCATTATACCTCGTCAATAGAACTGGAAAAGCCGTGGGCTTTGCATGCCAGGACGGGGACATTTACCTAAAGCTCGAAATCAAGGGTGAGAATAAACAATGGGTTCGCGCGCAGAACCATCGCAGCAGTTGGTGTGGTAATAGCTATTACGGGGTTACGTTGAATGCAGGTGAGTATTATTCCTTGATGGGCTACATGCCAGAAGAAGGAGTTGCCGCTACGGTTCGTTATAGGACTTATCAGGGCCAAGAGATTGTTTCTAATCCCGGGCTCGGATTATATGTGCAATCTGATCGGGTGGCCTCTTCTCTGGATTCGCTTGCTAAAAAACATATTCCCCAGGCCATGTTGGCAATACTTAGCAACACAGCTTATCGATCTAGGGGGAGTAAAGTGAATTTAAATGCCTATGTAGCTACGTTGGCCCTTTTTCCCAATACGTGGAAAATGCATATATTCGACAAGAGGCCAGGCGACGTATTGAGACTTTGGACGGCTCACCGGATGTGGTGGCTGCCATTAAAAAATTGTTAGCAAGAAAATGGCCGGAGCGGAGTGATGATAAGAGATTGTTTCAACTTTGCCTGGATGTGATTTCAGGCACAGCGGATCATCCAGAAATAGCGAAACTAACTGACTCTCCTGAAATTTCCTGGGCTATTGCCCCAATAGGAGAACCCCCGGCTCTGCCGGGGCGGCTCCCAGAGTTTGACTTATCCAGCGGTCTCCCGTGTTCTAAGGTTGTGAGCCGCCTAAAGCTACAACCTAAAAGAACACAATGGAAGACTATCAAAGTTTGAATCATACAAGATG
>JAADHD010000094.1 GCA_013152075.1 Verrucomicrobiota bacterium
TCCCAGACCGGTTCGTCAAGCACGGGGTGGTGGACGATGTCATCCGCCTTGCGTCCACCGAACCCGAATCGAGTGGAGTCCATCAGTTGATCGAGCATTTCGCCGGTATTTTTTTCGCAATGGAAGAAGGTGG
This sequence comes from Verrucomicrobiota bacterium, assembly GCA_013152075.1. Taxonomy (GTDB): domain Bacteria; phylum Verrucomicrobiota; class Verrucomicrobiia; order Verrucomicrobiales; family DEV007; genus JAADHD01. Next base: position 134 of record JAADHD010000094.1, read on the forward strand.
CATACATCGAGCAGCAGATGTCCGCGCTGTGAACGGCGGGTAGGATGGCGTTGCGTACGGAAATGGCTCCGCCGACAGGGATCGTCGCTTCGGCGACTCCGGCGGGACAAGCGTCAGGCATGACCGTTCCTGCGTCGACAATGGGAACGCGTAGCAGTTGGTTCATCAAGCGCCGCACATTGACGATATTTTTTTCCTCGGCTTCGCTGTGGGCGCGAATGGCTTCGGAGAAGGGGATGGCTTCTTCCCGTTGTTTTAACTTCGGTGGAGGTTTGGAAAAATCGCGAGCCAGCAATTTGAGAATGTAGGGCTTGTCGGTGACACCTCGATCTTCGAGATCACGCGCGGCCGCCAGCATTTCCGGAAATTGTCCGGAGGGCTGCCATCCTGCTTCGATAAGATCATTGCCGTTCAGAGACATCGGTCAATAGCTTGAATGGAGAAGCGGCGATTGACAAGTTCGGATGTTGGGAAGGGAGGGGGAGGGCTGAATCGTAAGCGCGTGATCGATATATCCTAAGGTCAATAATTGCGGGCTGCCCCCCAATACCCAATACGGATAGGTGCGGGGTGTGAGGGGGAGCAGGCTCAATCCTTGTTCCTATCCAATTCGCCTTTGGTCTGTCCGTGGTCGCCTTCCATAATGCCTCTGATACAAAGATCTTCGTTGAACTGAGGCCAATGTAATCCAAATGGAGGAAGCTCTATATCCGACAATTCGACATCTGAAGCCGACCGCAATCGAGGGTTTGCTTCGACGGGAAAATGAAGTTTCTATCCGCTACACATCACGATCTCAATGCGGCCTTCGATGTGCTTCGCGTTTTTAGGTGTAGCAATCAACGTCGAAGTCCTCCTACGCCTTGTTCTGCTTTGCTTTTTCGAAGCCTATGGTCAGGCTCAGCTAGTTTTGCAATCATCGCCCAACCCCGAGTTTGTAGGCTCACCTTCAAAATGAACCTTGAGCAGTAGCTTGGCTCCGCCGTCTGGATACTGCTCCCGTATCTGTTCCTAGATACTTCAGCCCCCCATAGTAGAACTTCCGGTTCTCGCCGGGCGGAACGGAAATAGGTTTTAGAAAGGGTTGAGTGAATCTGGCCTTGCTGTCCGTCGATTAAATTGCCAACTGTAAGTTGTAAGAGGGCGGGTAGGGATGTGCGGCTCGCACGTTCGCGACACAAAAAAGGCGCTGTTTGAGCTGCGCCTTTTTGTTGAGCTTCAGATGGAAGCTGGGTTGAATTATACGTTTTGCGTTTCTGCGACGCCGGGGATGGCCATTGGGCGGACGGGGAGTTTGCCGTCTAACTTCAGATCATCGGGCACGAGTTTTTCCTTACTATTGCTAATGTCTTCCCAGGTGATTTTTTTGCCGGTGTAGGCGGCGTGACGTGCCATGATTCCCAGACGGGTGCTGCGGGCGACCCATTCTTCATCACTGTGGCGTTTGCCGCTGCGGATCGATGCGAAGAACTCGTCGTGCTCGACTTGGTATTTGTTGGTCTTTTTGCGACTGCGGAAACGGTAAGGATTTTTGCCTACGATCTCGGCTTTTTTGTCACCGAAAGTAGCGGTGCCATCAGCTCCGATAATGTGGTCGAGGTTTTCCTTGTAAGTGCCTGCTCCGTATTGGCTCCAGTCAACATGAGCGCGGGTGCCGTTTTTATACTCATAGGTCACGTGATAGTGATCGTAAGTGTTGCTGACATTGTTCGGACGCTGGCGTCCGCCCATTGCGGTACAGGCGACGGGGATCTCGTCGTTCATTGCCCATGAGGCGCGGTCAATACTGTGAATGGCTTGTTCAACCAATCCGTCGGCACTGGCCCAGGTGTAGTTGTGCCAGTTCTTGAGTTGCCATTCGGTATCGCTCATTCCATCGGGGCGATCTTCTTCGGGAGGCATGGCGTAGGCCAGGCTGGCGTAATATGTGCTGTGAACCGCTTTGATTTCACCAATGTCACCATTGTGAATGCGTTTGAACAGGTCGCGACCGTTTTGGGAATAGCGGTAACAGAGTCCACAGAGAACAGAGAGGTTTTTCTGAGCTGCAATTTTGCCCGTGGCGATGAAGTCGTTGATACCTGCCACATCGGTAGCGATGGGCTTTTCGACAAAACAATGAATGCCGGCTTCAACAGCCGCTTTGAATTGCTGCGGGCGGAAGGCGGGTGGAGTGACTAGCAAAATAACGTCGACCCCGGAATCGATCACTTTTTTGTAAGAGTCGAGTCCAGTGAAGGTGTGTTGAACATTGAAGCTTTTTGGATTCTGCTTGGCGATCAGGCGCTGTTGCTTCATGATCTTGTCTTCGTAGAGGTCGGCAATGGCGGTGAGCTCGACATTGTCATCGGCGGTCATCGCCTGAACGGCTGCGCCTGTGCCACGTCCGCCGCAACCGACGAGGCCGATTTTGAGCTTTTTCGTGTCTGCGGCTCCAAAAGTAACGCTAGGGAAAGCGAACTTGGTCGCCACTGCTCCGCCGGCAATCGCGGTGGTCGTTTTGCGGATAAAATCCCGGCGGCTCGAAGCTGGTTCCGGGGTGTTGGTTGAGTCTTGGGTCTTGTTCATAAATCTCAAAGAATATGGGTGGAATGTGGGGCAGGATCTTTTCGCTGTCCAGTGGGATTAGGGATAGTGGCAGAGAACCGCTAATGGACGCCAATAAACGCGAATAGGATTATCAAATTCGGTATTTTGTCATTATAGGAAGCGTCTTGGTGAGTTATGCTTGTTTATTTTCCTTGTCATACGACTTGGATCAATACTTGGGATGGTGTAGTGCAATTGGCGTTAAGATTTTGAAACTGTTGATATGAAAGCATTGGTGAAAAAAGAAGCGAAGCTGGGTTTGTGGCTTGAGGATGTGCCTGAGCCTGAAATCGGGATCAATGACGTATTGATCAAGATCGTAAAGACTTCGATCTGTGGCACGGATGTCCATATTTATGAATGGGACGAATGGGCTGCGAAAACGATTCCGGTGCCGATGGTGGTAGGGCATGAGTTTGTTGGTCGTATTTCAGCGGTGGGTAGCAATGTGCATGATTTCCACGAAGGGGAGATTGTCAGTGGAGAGGGGCATATCGTTTGCGGGCATTGTCGCAACTGTCTGGCGGGGCGGCGTCATCTGTGCGCTGATACTAAAGGGGTTGGGGTGAACCGTCCGGGTGCTTTTGCGGAGTATATTTCGATTCCGATGAGCAATGTGTGGCACGCGGATCCAGAGATTCCGCTGGAGCAGGTTTCGTGTTTTGATCCGCTGGGTAATGCGGTTCACAGTGCCTTGGAATTTGATGTGCTGGGGGAGGATGTGCTGATTACAGGAGCGGGGCCGATTGGTATCATGTGTGTGGCGATTGCAAAACATGCGGGAGCTCGGCATATCGTTATTTCGGATATGAACCAGTATCGACTCGATTTGGCCAAGACCATGGGGGCGTCAATTGCGGTGAACCTGGGCAATGGCGAAACGGTGGCCGATGCTCAGAAGACGCTGGGAATGAAAGAGGGCTTTGATGTCTGTCTGGAGATGTCCGGAGCGGCTCCAGCATTGGATGATATTGTAAAAAATGCTTGTCATGGGGCCAAAATCGCCCTACTCGGGATTTTACCGAATACTGCTAAAATCGATTGGAACTCGGTTATATTCAACGGATTAACGATTAAAGGAATCTACGGGAGAGAGATGTATGAGACCTGGTATAAGATGACGGCGATGATCCAGAGCGGATTGGATATTTCGCCGGTGATTACTCACCGGATTGGCTATGAAGACTTTGAAAAGGGCTTTGAAGTGATGCGCAGTGGGCAGTCGGGCAAGGTGGTGATGGATTGGGGTGTTTAGGAATTAGGAGCCGAGAACGCGAAGCGGACGAGACAGTCTGAGCGAAGCGATGACAATTAGGAATTAGCGATGACAATTAGGAATTAGGAATATGTACGATCAGGTGAAGGAAGCATTGCAGGCTAATCTGGAAGAGATTCGGGAGAGTGGGCTGTGGAAGGAGGAGCGCACGATTGCGAGTCCGCAGGCGGCTAGGATTCGTTTGGCGGGGAATGGTCAGGAGGTGATCAATATGTGCGCTAATAATTATCTGGGCCTGTCGGATAATGCGGAAGTTTCGGCGGCGGCGGCGGCGACAATGGAAAAATGGGGTTACGGCTTGTCATCGGTGCGTTTTATCTGTGGAAAACAGGAAATTCATGAGGAACTGGAAGTGGCGGTATCCCAATTTTTGGGAACTGCGGATTCGATTCTATTCGCGGCCTGCTTTGATGCGAATGGGGCAGTGTTTGAGCCCTTGTTGACCGCCGATGATGCGATTGTCAGTGATTCGTTGAATCATGCGAGCATTATCGATGGCATTCGTTTGTGCAAAGCCAAGCGTTACCGTTATGCCAACAACGATCTTACCGCGCTTGAGGATCAATTGAAGCAGGCGCGGGCTGATGTGGGGACTGGGCGGATCATGATAGCTACCGACGGAGTATTCAGCATGGACGGCACGATTGCTCATCTGGACGGTATTTGTGATCTGGCGGAAAAATATGAAGCCCTTGTGATGGTGGATGATTGTCATGCCACGGGGTTTATGGGTAAAGGCGGTCGCGGAACCCATGAGCATCGGGATTGCATGGATCGGGTGGATATTTTAACCGGAACCTTCGGTAAAGCACTGGGTGGGGCGAGTGGGGGCTATGTGAGTGGTCGCAAGGAAATCATTGATTTGTTGCGTCAACGTGCGCGGCCTTACCTCTTTTCGAATTCCCTGGCTCCGGCTATTTGTGGCGGATCGATCAAGGTATTGCAGATGTTGAGTGCATCTACCGAACGCAGGGATCGTTTGTGGAGCAACACGGCTTTCTATCGCAGACGTCTGGAAGAGGAAGGTTTTTCGATTCCGGGCAAGGATGAGCCCCATCCGATTGTGCCGATCATGCTAGGGGATGCCAAAATTGCCCAACAGGCTTCGGCGAAACTATTGGAGAACGGCGTGTATGCGATTGGTTTTTTCTACCCAGTGGTGGCGAAAGGCGCGGCGCGGATCAGGACCCAAGTGTCAGCAGGGCATTCGCAGGCGGATTTGGAAGAGGCGGTGCAGGCTTTTGTGAAAGTGCGGGCTGATTTGGGCTGGTAAAGCAAATGGGGAGAATCACGCTAAGTCGTAAAACCGCTAAGGCGCAAAGGGAGAAGAGGTGGGTTGTTATTTGTCACGACATCAGCATTCGCAGACCGGCTGCCGCTGAGAAGATGTAGAGCAGGCTTTCGAAGACCTTCTGAGGCACGAGTTTGATCAAGTGACGCCCCAGGAGGATGCCGGCGAAGATGCCGGGAAGTAGTGCAAGATCGATTTTCAGGGATTCGATGTTGATCAGATTCAATTGGCCCAGGAAAGGGGCTTTGAATATGTTGAGAAATAGAAAGAAGCGAGCGCCGATGCCTAGGAAGTCGTTTTTTTCCATTTTGTGAACGAGGGCGTAGATGGAATAGATCGGTCCGGCGGCATTGGCGAGAGTGGTGGAAATGCCTATGGTTAATCCCGAACCTAGGCGGAAAGTGGTGGAGTCAGGCAGATGGACGAGGAACTCGGCGCGCAGAGCACGTACCAGCTGAAAACTGAGCATGAAAAGAATGATGACACCGATCGTTTTTTTAGCAGCGGAATCGCTGAACTGGCCCAGCATCAACCAGCCGATTAGGACTCCGCAAACTGCGGGGGGAATCATGGGAAGGACCTGCTTCCATGATGCGTGTTTGCGAAATAGAGGGTAGACTGTGAGGTCGCACACGATGAGCAAGGGCAGAACCATGCCTACCGAAGCTTTTGCGCCGAATAACTCGGCCATTATGATCACATTGATGAGCGCCATTCCAGGAAAGCCAGTCTTGGATACTCCCAGTGAAAAGGCTCCGAAGAGGGCCAGTAACCAGGTGGTGGTGGGAAGATCAGGCATTAAGTCAAAGGGCGGCGGGTGCCTTAGCCTTTATCAATGACCGAGCGGTGGCGCAACTGATTCCTTTTTAAAGAGCTGGGCAGGTTTTCAGCTAGGTGATTTCTTTCATGCTCTATTCCCCCGTGGGGATTGCCTTTTGTTGTTGGAATATTTATAAAAACAACATACGCTGAGCATTGAGCAACAAAATATGGGAAAAGGCAATCAGATAAGTTTACCGGAGAAAGATGTTCGTCAGCTGGTTTCGTTATTGGGTAAGATTGCAATCCTGGATGGAGACCTTGCTGCCAAAAAACGTCATTTGATGGATGGGCTGTGCCGTCTCATTGATGCGGATTGTTGGGCGTGGGTATTGCTGCTTCCAACCAAGCCGGGTGAGAAACCTGCCCCGGCAGGGTTTATGCATGGAGGATTTTCTGAAGATCGGTATTGTGATTTTCTGGAGGCCGTGGAGCACCCGGATATGGCTCATTTTAATGAGCGCTTTCTAGGTGAGGTCTATTCCCGGCAACGCCATACAACAAGACTTCGTCAGCAACTCGATCCGGAAAATACTTTCTCAACTTCTGCTGTTTATCCGCTATGGCAGAAAGCTGATATTGGCCCATTAATGCTGTCCTGTTATCCTTTCCCGGACGGATGCTTGAGTTTTGTTGCGATGTATAGGAAGGCAAGTGACGCCTTGTTTGCTGAGAGAGAAGCGAGAATTGCCCACATCCTTTTGTCGGAAGTGCCCTGGTTGCACGCGGAGTCTTGGCCACAGGCTAAACAGATAAAAGGGCAGATGTTGTCGCCACGCCTTAGAACCACTTTAAATCTTTTGCTAGAAGGGTTAGGACGAAAACAAATTGCTGCGCACCTCGAAATAGCAGAGAACACCGTGTCTGGATATATCAAGGAGATTTATCGATTCTATCAGGTTCAATCCCACGCCCAACTGATGAAATATTTTCGAGATGGGGACGGGGGTGACCGACTACCTATAGGGTGATATTGATCACTTTTGATTTGGGGGTTATTTATTTAAATAGCACCCCCCCAATTTGGGGAGTTGTGCGAGGCTTGTCATCCGGTATATAGGATGACACTGCTTGCAAATCGATGGTACCATTCTACGTATTTTTACGTATCGCGGAAACGATTTTTACCGCTAGGTTTTGCTGATTGGATGAAGTTATAAAAAAGGGGAATGATGAAAACTAAATTGTTTGACTCACATATGCACACGGAATTGTGCAAACATGCGGAAGGCTATTTGTGGCAGTACGTGGATCGGGGATGGAAGGCTGCGCTGGACGGCGTGATATTCACCTGCCATTGCCCGATGCCGGAAGGGTATTCGCCTCAGATCCGGATGCAGCAAGACGAGCTTTGGGATTATGTTGCGTTGGTGGACGAAGCGAAAGATGCTGCTCCGGAGGGTTTCGAGGTGCGTTTGGGCTTGGAGAGTGATTATTTTCCCGGGACAGAATCGTGGATGGAAAAATTGCATGGAGCTGCAGATTTTCATTACATTCTTGGGTCGGTACACTGGCACCTGCCAGAGTATCAGGCAAATTTCCAGCGCGGTGATATCTGGGCGTTTTATTGCCAGTACTTTGAACACCTGGCTGAGGCGGCCGAGTCAGGGTTGTTTGATTGTTTGTCCCATCCAGATCACGTGCGAGGTGCCTCAATACAAGATTGGGATCCGATTCGCTTAAGGCCGGTGATAGAACGCTCCTTGGATCGGATTGCGGCTACCGGTGTAGCCATGGAGATGAATACATCCGGTTACGACAGTCCGTTTCGACAGATGTATCCAGGCATTGAAATACTGACGATGATGAAAGAACGGGGAATACCTGTGGTATTGGGCTCTGACGCCCATCAGCCACAATATGTGGCAAGTTATTTTGAACCCGCCCTGGATGTATTGGCAGAAGCCGGTTACGATGCGGTCAGTTCTTTTGAGAACAGGCAGAGGGACGAGATTTCAATCGTCGAAGCCAAATCTCGATTGGAAGAAGCGGTTGTCGGCGCGATTTGAAGATAAGGCTTTTAGTGCTTGGAGTCGAGACTCTAAGCTCGGATGGAAGAGCGGTGAATCTGAGGGATAAAGCGAGAATAGGTGGCTGATTATCACATGCTAGGTGTTGAATTTTAAGTGAATGCCAGAGATGTATGCGGAAGATGTAAGGAAAGTTCTGTTGAGTAAGGAGCATGTGTTTGAAGAAACCCCCTTCGGGCCGGAGGTGTTGGTTTACAAGGTGGGGGGCAAGATGTTTGCCTTGCTGACGATTGAGGAAGTGCCGGTGCGGATGAATTTGAAATGTGATCCGGAACGTTCTTTGGATTTGCGTGATCGGCATGAGAGTATTATTCCCGGTTATCATATGAACAAAAAACACTGGAATACTCTGGTGCTGGATCAGATGTTGCCGGAGAGATTGATCAGGGAGTTGATCGATCACTCTTATGACCTGGTGTTTGCCTCGTTGACGAAGAAGGTGAAGGAGAGCCTTGACATGAGGTGAACCACGAAAGACACAAAAAGCACGAAAGGATTATAGGGGGTGCAGTAATTTTAAATTGACGTAAGCCTTAAAAACAGTTCATATGAACAGATGAAGAGCTTTAACTGTATTGAGAT
>JAADHD010000233.1 GCA_013152075.1 Verrucomicrobiota bacterium
CATATCCACCATCTTGCCCCACTTAAGCGCTGGCAGAGTCTCACGGATGAAAAACTCTTTATCATGAGCCCTCAAAATACCACCCCCATTGCCCTGCCTGCGTTGAGACTGTTTGTTTCTAGTAGCCCTTTTGTCATCACTACTCCCCTTTTGCTGCTTCTCCTTTTCTTTTTCCAAAAATTGGACCACACGAGTCTCCTGCTCAATCCGCTTGCCCCAAGCATTGTCTAGTTGAGAGGGGTTCTCCTCCCGCAAATAAGGCAGGATCGTCTTATCATAAATCCCGGCAATATTGTAGGGAACAGATTCCCATGACTTATTTTTTGCCAGCTGGGCATCCAGTTCATAAGCTTTCGCAAAAACCGATGAATTAATCGCCTGCATCAAGGTGGGCCCCGGCATTTCTTTCAGCTGAGTCAGGCTATCGACATAAGTCATCAAATTTCCAAACACCTCTGACAGCTCTTCTGATTCTGCAGCTTTGCAGCTAAGGCCCAGATAACGGAGCTGCACACGAAGCCCCTCGACAAATGCATCGTTCCGAAATTTCCCATCCTGAGCATCTTTCCACGCGCGAAAATCTGAGTCCTTCCGACCCTCGCGCTCAAAATTCACTTTCTTGTAACATTCCACATACAGCGTCAAAGCCGCCTTGCTGCTCTGCGATGCGGAAAGAAAAATATCAGCCGCACTTTTATTACGACTGCTTGCCTGATCAGTGAGAACTTTCCGAATCGCAGCAAGTTGCGCACTGATTTTCTCAATTTGATCCGGCGTGAGCTCCTGCGCCCTGCCATGTTCAGTGAAAACCACGGCGAAACAAAACGCCAAAATCAAAAGGCAGGATAACAGTCTTCGCCGGATGGGTTGCGTTTTCATCATCAGTCAGGGTTTGGGGTAATATTCGCAAGGAGTCGGGAAAATCTATCGTTTAGAAGCCCTCCACACAAGCCTTCAATCAAACATTATTGCCTGAACATGCTTTCCAGGACTTATCCACTAACATACAATTCCCGCAATTCCTTCAGTCGACGTTTCATCGACAATTTGCGGGCTGTGCTTAGCCGGTCAATAAACAGCACCCCGAAAAGATGATCCACCTCGTGCTGAATTGCCCGGGCCAATAGTCCATCAGTCTCGATCTCCAGTTGTTCTCCGTCCAAGGTCTGCATCCGAGCAGTCACATCAAATGGACGCCGGACATCAATACGCAACTCAGGAAAGGACAAACAACCCTCACTGTCCACTTCTTTGGAAGATCCAAATTCCAGTTCCGGGTTCACAAATACCAAAGGCATAATGTCTGCAAGGGAGCAAGGCTCACCGTTTACTCTCACATAGGACACGCATTCTTCGTCATGCGAGACGTCAATCACAGCCAACTGAACGGCCTCTCCCACTTGCTGAGCCGCCAACCCTACTCCCTGAGCTTCCCTCATCGTCTCGATCATATCTTCCGCCAATTCCCTGATCTCGGAAGTCACCTCGGTCACCGGCTTCCCTTTTTTACGCAGCACCGGGTCTCCCCATAATACGATATCTCTGACCATTTTTTTACTTTCTAAATTCTTGCGTCAAAACACTTGAGCGTAACCTTGCTCACTATTTCTTTTTCCCGGTTAAGATCCGCAACGGAATGTCCGATATCTCAATTTTCGCCTTCCGGGCTTCGTCCCATATTTTCACCACCATCCCCAGCTCAACACCTTTATCCACTTTTAATTGCATCTTCAGATCGGGTTGCCGCGCCTTCAATTCTCTCAAAGCCTGGGCCAGATTTTCAAGAGTCACTGACTGCTCACCCAACATAATCTCCTCATCCTTCGTCACCGCCAAAGTGACACGCGTAAGCTTGTCCGCTGAGGATGCCATTTCTGTGGACTTTGGCAGCGCCACATTCACCAATGCTTCTTTGCGCTTAAAGGTAGTAGTAGCAATAAAAAATATCAGCAAGATGGCAAGAATGTCGATCAATGAAATGATCGGCACTGTCGGTTGAACTCTTTTTCCCGTGATAAATTTCATCTTATTTTCACGCTTCCGAGCTTTCCCTTTGCTCTTCTGATTGATCTGAAGATACCCCCGCGTCCATCTGAAAAGTTCCTCCGCCATTATGATAGTAAGCATGGAGTAAACTAGCCATCAACACTTCCATCCTCAGGGCCATGCCCTCGATGCGTTTTGATAAATAACTGTGGGCGACCACCGTTGGCACTGCGACCGCCAGACCACCTATGGTCGTATTCAGCGCTTTGGCGATGCCCGCCGCAAGAATACTCGGGTCGGGAATCTCTGCTCCCGCATCTCCAAAAGTAGAAAATACTCCCACCAAGCCACTCACCGTTCCCAATAAACCAAGTAAGGGAGAGATGGTAATGACCACTTCTAATACCGCCAAACCACTTTGCAGTTTCAACACCTCTTCTCTTGCCACCGCCTCAACGCCTTCCGACGCTTCTTCTCGATTGTCGAATTCGGACGATAATGCCAATCGAGAAATTCGAGCGAGAACTGAATTATTTTTTTCTATCGTCGACATCACCGTAGAAAAATTGCCGCGACCGAAACTCGCTCCCGCCTTCTCGATCACTTCCACAACCTCTTTTGGCAATACAGCCTGCCTACGCAATGACAAAAAACGGTGAATCACCACTGACACGGCTATGAAAGAGCAGATGACAATGAACAGCATGAAAATACCGCCCGAGAGCAGGAACTCCCATATTTGATGGTTCATAGAAGTATCAATTTCTAATAAAATTAACGCTGGTGGGAATAATCCAATTTGCATACGATCAAGTTGATACGGGCGACTCTGAAAAAGCCCTTAATAAATAATTACGTCGTAAGTAATCTCTAGTCCCCTGCCCTTCAATAATTCTTTGATCTTCTTCGGCATTGGAGGAATATCGGCATCGAGCACGGATTTCAGCGTGAACTCCGTCATGATGGCATTTGAATTGTTTCTAACCGTTTTGAGATTAACGGGTTCTCCTTTTTCATTGACCTTAAATTTCAGCCGCAAACTACCAAAAGTTGCATAGTCCGCGTAGTTCTGCCTGTATCGATGCCACTTGCGCTCAATGGCCTGGGTAACGGATTTTTTGTATTTCCCCAATTCGGACGCCTCCACATCCATAGCCGCCACCCCACGATTGGAAAGTGAACCCGACACCTTATTGATATCTGTCTCCGGAGTAAATGAAGGTTTGTCGGAAGGCGGTTTGGGAGATGGGGGAATATCCGCACTCGCCGCCCGTGCCTGGGCTTCGGATGTCATTGCGGATATCGGCTTTGCAATGACGACTTTTTTAGGCTCATCCTCAGGTTTACCCGTTTTTTCCACCTCTCGATTGCGGGTCGCGAACATATCGATGATATCCTTTTCCGGACTGATTTTCATTCCTTCATCACCTTGGTCAGGATCGGCGAAGCTTTCCTGGCTTTTCTGCATCTGGGACTGGTCTGCCAGTTTCCCCTCGGGCCGACGGGTAAGCTTCTCCGGTTTATCGGGCTCTATTTTAGATTTGGAATCCTCCGGCTTCACCTCCTCAGTGATCGGTTGGGGTGTGGGCTCAAATTTCCTCATCGCGCCTCGAGCTGAAACCGGAACAACCGGCGCACTACTGAGCGATTTTTCTTCAAACTCCCCATCGACAAATTTTCGCTTTTTTAATTCCAACCACGCCTTTTCCCTTTCACCATCCAAAGTCGGAACCTCCATCGCTTTTGGGTCATCGGGACGAGGAGCCAGTTCGGTTGCCGCCAGAGTGTCCCGATCCGATTCAAATTTTGCGTTCTCCTGCTTGGATTTTGCCTGTTGATCAGGGGACGTACGTAAATACTGCTTCTGTTTTTCTTCCGATTCCTCAGGAATCAGGTCCTCGAGCATGATGGTCACTTCCTCCGGAATCACTGCCGCATCCGCCTGCTGCGGCCCATACACACTTGCCAATGTGAAAAAAGCAGCCAAGCCAAGCAGGAACAGCACATGTGCTGCCACTGCCCCTACCACCGATAGCAAAACTTTCTGATTCTCAGACATCCACAACTAACGATTGATTCTCCAAGCCCGAGCAAATAGTCCCAAGGCCACCCAATCCCGTAGTTTAACCGCTAAACGCCCCAATGAAAGTCTTATTGACGCAGGCAAAAGCCCCCTTTTATCCCCCTTAGCGAACAAAATAACTCAAGCTTTCCAGTTCCAACGCGAGATCAACATTGTTCACTACCACCTGATCAGAAACCTGCAATACCGTGGGAGAAAAATTCAATATCGCCTGCACCCCTGCATCCACCAATTCGTTGGCAACTGACTGCGCCGCTTTTGCCGGCACTGCCATAATTGCCATCTTGATACCCTCACTCTGAATAACACCCCACATTTCGTCCATCCCCTGCAACACAACTTTACTGTCAGCCTTCAACTTTACATCCTGGGGATACATATCGAAAGCGGCGACGATCTCAAACCCTTCCCGATGAAATCCCCCATACCGGAGGAGCGCCGCGCCAAGGTTACCAACTCCTACCAGGATGACCGACTGCAAACTCGTGCCCCCCAAAGTCGCCGTAATCGCCTCCGATAAAACATCAACTTTATAGCCCAAACCCCGAGTGCCAAACTGACCCACGAAACCCAAGTCTTTACGCAACTGGGTAGACTTAACTCCCGCTACCGCCGCCAGAGCTGATGATGACACCGTTTCTACCGCATTATCCATCAAGCGTTGAAGGCAACGTTGATATATGGACAGCCTGTAAACTGTTTTTCTTGGAATCTCTACTTTTTCCACTAGTGAAATTTCGCAAAATAACTAAACAAGTCAACGGCGAATCCTATTACCTACGAAACATATTCGCCGCATCTTCAATCATGCGGTATTCCCAGAAGATTCCAAACCCTACTCCAGAGAAAGCCAGTCACCCGGCAGCCTCTTCGCCCGAATCGGAGTCATCCTGATAAGATTCCTCCACTCGCTTCGCCACATCCTTATAGCCGTAGTCAGCAGCGTAAATTTGCTTCAACGCTTCCAGTGAAGCATCCTTGTTGCCCATCTTCGCGTATATCAAACCCATGCTGTACAGTAGCTCCTTCTTGGTATCATCAATCCCGGGGATCTCTTTCGCCGCCTCTTCAAACTGCGCAACGGCCAAATCAAACATGTTTTTACCTTCGTAACATCTTCCCAGCATCAACATCGCCTTGATTCTCAGGTTCGGACTGCGTTTAGCCTGCTGCAATTCAGGAATCGCTTCCGTGAAGTTTTTAAGCTCAAACAACTGCTTGCCATACTCAAAGCGCAATTGGGCATCGGTAGGATTCTTCTCACCTTGAACCCGAGCCTCTTCCAACAACTGCTTGCCTTGCGAACCTTGTAACTCAGCAATCTGAGCTTTGACGCGCTCGACTTCGGGGTGCTCTGGATTATCATCGACAAACTTCTGCAGCTCAGCCAATTGTGCTTTGCCCACCTTTTCCCGTATTTCCAGCACTTTACGTTCGAGAGCCGGGTCTTTTCTGCTGAGCGAAAAAGCCCACTCATAAAACGTCAACGACTGGCTCCAATTTTCCAACTGTTCGTAACAGTCCGCCAATTGCTTTGAGACATCCAGATTGTTCTGATCCTCCGCATATTGCGCATAAAGGGATTGAATTTTTTGCTCCAGCATCTCAGGAGTCATCGCTGCCCGTCCACCCTCATCCAGACTCTTTGTCTGGTCTTTGTCACGCAAGTTATCCTGAAAGCCTCCCTCCCAGTTCTGGGTCTTCATCGACTGCTGAGCCGATGCATCCTTCTCCATCTTGGTTGCCACCAGATCCGCTGGATCATCTTTCCGCAGCTTCGCATAGATCTCAGCCGCTTTCTCATACAATCCCACATCAAAATAAAATTGCCCGAGCTGGTGCTTATATTTTGAGTTCGTCGGATTACCTTGGGTAACAATTTCCAAAGCAAACCCCGCCGTCTCCGGCATCTCCGCAGCCTGACACGCCTCGAACAACAACATTCCCGCATTCGCATTGAAAGGATCCAAGGCCAAAACATCTTTCTCAACTGCTATAATCACTGCCTGAGGATTTTTTTTCACCTGCCCCTGCATCTTCATGACTTTCAGGGCATCCGCACTGAGCTTCATCGATTTTTTGGCACCCTCTTTTTGCTTAATGCCGGCCATCCGCAATTTTTTACGCCCGTCCAGAAAACTGGGCTCTTCTTTCAATACGGCCTGGAATAAAGTGATCGCATATCCGTAATTTCGAAGTTCAAGGGCGCTCATTCCCTTAAGATATAGATCTTTTGCTTTCTTCGGCAATTCGCCCTCTGTAACTGTGTCTGGCATGATAATAAAAAATAAACGCTCTCCTGCTTCCCCCCAGATGCGATCAATATCGTCCGCTCCCATCGTGGAAATCGGTTTCAATCGCATTCTAGCCTCAAAGCGCTTCATTCGTCTATAGAATCTTTACCCATCCCGCAACAAAAAAGACGTCAGGAGTAGAAAATTCATGATAAAATCTCAAGTAAATGTGACACAATTGTGACAAGACACTGCTTGGACCCGTCGCTACCACGAGCCATGGTGAGATCGAATGAATATGACAAATTTTAGCATTCTCTAATCCATGGCTACCATTCTCATAGTCGATGACGAAAATGACATCCGCGAGTTAATCACGCTCAACCTTCGCCGGGAAGGATATGACACCCTCGAAGCCGCTGACGGACTACAGGCGATGAAAAAAGCCCGTAAGAAAATCCCCGACCTCATCCTGTTGGACCTAATGTTGCCAGAGAAGGACGGCTACTCGGTATTCCGCGAGCTCAAGGAAAGCAACCTGACTCAAAATATACCTATTATTATGCTAACTGCCCGGGGCAAGCTTGATGAAAGGATCACCGGTCTGTCGCTCGGCGCAGATGACTACGTCACCAAACCCTTCAGCCCGAAGGAACTCTTACTGAGAATTAAAAACATCCTGCATCGCACCCAATCTCATCCTGCAGGCACGATTATCGAAATTGGTGATTTCAGACTCGATAAAAACCATCTAGTTCTTCATCTGGCGGGAGCAGCGATTGATCTCACCGCCACCGAGTTCAAACTGCTTGTCGTGCTCATCGAATCAGGTGGTCATACTCAAGCACGCGAAGACCTTCTCCGTCAGGTATGGGGATACAACGACTTAACTCAAACCCGAACCCTCGATACACATATCAAACGTCTGCGCGAAAAACTGGGGGATTTCAGTCATCAGATTGAAACTGTAAGAGGAGTAGGCTATCGCTTCATCTCAGACGGGAAAGCCTCGTCATAAGCAAATTAAGACTAAGGCGATTTGGAAACTCTTCTCATCATTCTATTAGCCGTTATTGCCGCTTTCGCCATCAGACGATCCCGGCGACTCAGTCAGGATGTGGAGGAAATCGCCTCCACGCTTCGCTCGGATACCAGTCTTTTAGGAGAAATGGATACTATGAGTCAGGACGCCTCCCTGACCTCGCTCAAACACTCACTCACAAATTTTCTCACCGAGATAGACCTGAGCCGAAAATCCGAACGCCGACAACGACGCTTCTTTGAAGGCATGCTGAATCAAATCGAAGATGCACTATTCATCCTCGACGACAATCTCGAAATCCGCTTTGCCAACGATGCCGCCCGTCGACTATTTCCTTCCGAACAGGATCACCAAGGGCGACAGTTGATCGAGGTCTGCCTCGATCATCGCATTTCAGACGCGGCGACCCTCGCACTGGAAACCCAAACCAAAACCAGGGAAGAGCTGCGACGAGCGGTTCCCGGCTCCAGCAGTGAACGCAACGAACACAACTATTTGGTCGAAGCCGAACCGTTAGTTCAAAAAAACGGATTTGGAAGCGGAGCATGGATCCTCATTCGCGACACGACTCGTCAAGCCGAAACCGAGCAGATCCGACGTGACTTTGTGGCTAACGCATCTCATGAACTGCGCACCCCATTATCGATCATCAGCGGCTACCTTGAAATGCTCGATGAAGATAACAATCTGAAACTGAACGAAGAATCCACCCAACGCAGTATCCAAACCATGCGCAATAACTGCGACCGCATCACCCGGATCGTCGAAGACATGCTAACGATCTCCAAGCTCGAAAGTAGCGCCGACTTGCTAAAAATAGAACACTTTGATATCGCTGACTCCATCCGAAACTCCGTCGAACAATTACAGTCCATTTGTGATTCCCAGAAAGCGTCCATCAAAGTGAAAATCCCTGAAGAGAATCACTTCATCGAAGGAGACCATTTTTACTGGGATCAGATTTTTTTCAACCTGATAGAAAACGCACTCAAACAAAACCCCAAGCCTAATCTCAAAATCACCGTCCGAGTGACTCGACACGGCGATCAACTTATAATCAACATTTCCGACAACGGCATCGGCATCCCTACTGAAGACTTACCCAATATTTTCCAACGCTTTTATCGGGTAGAAAAACATCACGCTCAAACCATTAAAGGCACCGGCCTCGGCCTCTCCATCGTAAAACGAGCCATCGAAGCCCATCACGGCACCATCACCGCCACCAGCGATCCTGGCATCAAAACCACCTTCACAATCACCCTCCCCCAGGGATCCCGAATGACAAATCATCCAGTTCCAAAAAAGAATGAGGGAAGCGGAGGCGAGTGTGGGTG